>NZ_QOCB01000001.1 GCF_003318165.1 Psychromonas sp. B3M02 | reverse complement strand
GTATTAAATAACTGATCTAAATTTTGCGCCGGAAAAATGGCTTAGTTTGAGGCGTAAGTTGATGTAAATGGTTGTTCCCTATACGAAACTTACAACGAAAAAATAAGTTGTTTTAACAAGTAAAATAGATCAGTTACTTACTATGATTGGTATTAACACAACACAAAAACCCGCAAGCTAAAAACAGGGTGCGCAGAGCTTAACCACTCATAGACTAACCTGACGGTTAATTCGCCATGCGCCCCTAAAAACAACTTAATTTACATGCGATGACAAAATGCGACGTTCAATATCAATTATTTTTGCTTTTATTTAAAAAACCTGCTGGACTCTGTACCTAGGTACAGAGTGTAGGATAGGAGCTATCGATGAATGAGAACAAACCAATTACCATTGGCGTACTGGCTAAAGCAGCCAATGTTGGCGTAGAAAAAATTCGCTACTACCAACGTAAAGCCATTATTGAGCAACCTAAAAAAGTGAATGGATTTCGTCATTACTCTAATGAAGATATTCGTGTCATTCGTTTGGTAAAAAAGCTTCAAGGCGTTGGTTTTTCCTTAGATGAAATTAAGGAGTTTCTCGTTTTCGATCATTGTTGTAGTGAGTCACGATCGGTTGTGAAGCATAAGTCGTTAACTAAAATTGAAGAAATTAAAACACAGATTTCTGAATTACAGACAACGATTAAAGCATTAAAAGTGTTTTCAAACTCTTGTGGATCAAACAAGAGCATAGAGACGGATTGTCATTTACTAGATTGTTTTGAAAATCAATGGCGGTGCTGTAGTACTGACCTAACCTAACTGGAGAATAAGCATGAGTGAAGTATGTAAATGTTGTGAAGACAAAAAAACACCAGAGTGTTGTTGTAATACAGACAGCTGTAAATGTGCAGAAAGCTGTGCTTGTGGTGATTGCTGTACTGATTCAGGTTGTTGCTAACCCCTTTAGCGATAACCTCTAAATAATCAAACTGCCTATCTATAATTAATGACTCTTTACAGAGCTAGATAGGCAGATTTTAACCAACTACCTCAACACATAATTGGTATAGTTTTTTAACTGCCTTTCCGATTTAGCTAATTTCCACCTTAATTTTTAGCATTCTTTTCTTAAGCTCTTTTTGCAGAATAGTCATGTTATAAGGTGTCATTGATTTCCATTTTTGACATTCATTTCTGGTTCTGCCACATCCCAAACACCAACCTTTACTCCCAGAAAAATCACATTGGTCAATACAAGGGCTTTTTCTTTTCTTCATCTTGATTCCCGCTTTATTGCACTTCAAGTAACACTTGATCAATGCTCTCTTCTAACACTCGAAGGCGGTTAAACTCTTCAAATAAACGTTGTTCAAGGTTTTTAAAATTAAGCGGTAAGGTACGTTGGCAAATACCATAGCTACTATCGAGCTTTTTGTAACCGTTCCAACTTTTAATGCGCTTCTCTTCTAACGCCATAAATTGACGAATAAACTCAGACTGAGAAGGACAATCTTCTTCAACGTGCATACAAATAGGAAAAGACTTTTGTTTAATTTGCGGACCTTCAATAAAGGTTTCAAAGTGGATACCACCTTGATTTTGATTAAACCAATTATGTTTAGAGAGTTGCATATAATTGCCACGATTATAAATTTCCCAACCATCATCAAACCAACTCGCTTTCTCGAGCATTTTTTCAAGGTTACGAAACACACCTTTTACATCTTTCATTAAATTAATTCTCATCCATTATTGCGTAAATTTGCATAAACATGCCTTTAAAAACAGCGCCACAAACTGCCAATCGAAATTCAAGCCAATAAAATATTATCAATCAACAAAAGTGAGATAACAAGGGATTCATTAAATGAGGCAGAAGAAGCGACATGTTGTAAACCACCAAGTAGGTTAAAGCTAGTCATCACATATTACGAAAAACAAACTCGATAAAAACCCCGCCGTTAGGTTTATCTCAAATGATGAATTGAATTTACCCAAACAAAGAAAAAGTAACACGCTGATATGGCGAAACCACTGCAAATAAATATGGAGTAGACCGGGCGAACGTAGATGAGCCAACCCAAATAAAGAAAAGTAACACGCTGACATGGCGAAATAGCTGTAAATAAATATGGCATAGACTCGACGAACGAAGATGAGCTAAAACACAATTAACATACTTTGTTACTTAGTTACTTAGTTACTGAGTTAGATAAACACTCATAACAAAATATCAACCTACAACAGTGGACTAAACAGGTATAACACACCTTCTAAAATACGTTTAAAGAAAGGACGCTTACGCCACTTCTCCAAAGTCAGCTGATTAGACGCTAACGTATAATGCATTTGTGCAGTCAGAAGCTCCCCTGCAAACTTCGGATTATCAATCAACATCGTCATCTCAAAATTTAACCAAAAACTACGTAGGTCTAGATTAACCGTCCCCACCAGCGCTAACTTTTCATCAATCACAATGCTTTTACTGTGTAACAAACCACCATAAAACTGATGGATCTCTACGCCTGCTTTTAATAAGTCTTCAAAGAAAGCACGTGATGCATACTTGACCATTAACGAGTCATTCTTAGCAGGTAAGATAATTTTCACGTCTACACCTCGCATTGATGCAACCTGTAAAGCTGTTAATAGACTTTCATCTGGCACGAAATAAGGAGAAGTTAATACCAAACTATATTTAGCTTCATAGATCGCTGTTAGCAATACTTGGTGAATACCTACTTTTCCGAACTCAGGCCCCGATGGAATAAGCTGCGAGTTTTCATCTCCCACTAAAGGAAACAGTGAACGATTCGCAGGTGGTAAAGCCAGACTCTGAGCTGTTTCTAAACTCCAATCCCAGATAAACAAGCCTTCCATATGTTGCACTATTGGGCCTTCACAACGCACCATTAAATCAATCCATTCACCAATGCCCTTCTCAACTTTAAAGTAAGCAGGGTCTACTAGGTTCATGCTGCCGGTATAGGCGATATGATCATCAATACAAACGAGTTTGCGATGTAAGCGTAAATCTTGGCGTTGGAATAACAGTCGGAATGCACCTACAGGTAAGCCCTCTACCACCTCGACTCCAGCTTTACGTAATTGAGCCGGTAAAATAGATTTAAAAAAGTCGCTACTGCCTACTGAATCTAACAATAACTTACAGGTAACACCACGTTGTGCCGCTGCTTTTAACTCCTCTAATAGTTTGTCTACTAAGCCACCGCTATTACAAATATAAAACATTAAATAACAATGCTTTTTAGCCTCTCTAATCTCTTTGGTTAGCTCTAATAGAATATCGTCCGTGGTGGTTAATAAGGTATGTTTATTTCCTTTCACCATGGGCATATTGGTGTAGGATTCAACAAAAGATTGCATTGAATGTGCATTTTCGCTGATTAACTCTTTATCTTGCTTGTAAGTATTTGCCTGCTCTTCTATCCACTTTAAAAACGCACCGGAAAGCAACTTTCGGCGCTTACTGCGCTTTGCTCCTAGGTTTAACTCACCAAAAATTAAGTATCCGATCATGCCGGCTAAAGGCACGGCAAAAATTAAAAATAACCAGGCAAGAGATACACCTATTGGCTTACGCTTAATGATCACGCGCAATGTAATTAACGTTAAAAAACTAAAATATAAGGTAGCAGAAAGCACAAGGTAAACCTCGCTTTCTAACCAGCTCATATTAATGTTTAGGTTTGGCATTACTATCCTATCGATGAAAATGAAAGTTAACCAGAATGGAGGTTAATGGGTTATGCGGATGGTATCAAAACTGCCACAATAGGATAGTTATTTTTAGCTAGCCTACTGTGGTCAAAGGGTAAGTCAGTTATTTACGTTTATGACATCTTAAGTAAAAGGTCGCTTCCGACGCGGTCATTGCCTCTTTAGGAGATTGGTTTTTATCTGATATAAATTGATGTTCGTTTATCAATTGCTCCCGAGGGTCACTTTCAATGGTGTCACCCACCACATCAATACCTAAAGAGTCCGCTAACACAAATACAGATTTAAGCATCGCCTCTCCAGCTAAATACCCCGGTACTCCTTGGATGAAGTGTTTAGATATTTTAAACTTATCAATATTAAGTTTATCAATAGAGTACAACACTGAGCGCTCTGCACCAAAACCATCAACGGTAAAGGAGATCCCTAAACGACTCAGATTTAAAAGATTATCTTGAATGGTATACAGGTCATTACTGAACAAGCTTTCTTCAATTTCAAACTCAAACCATCCCGCTTTAGCACCGGTATCCAAGAATATTTTCTGAATAGAGGCGATTAACGATAATTGCGATAACTCGGCTTTCGATAAATTGAGCGCAATTCGACCAAAATTGATCCCTGCATTATGCCACTTCATGGCTTGCTGAGCGGCTTTGGTAAACATATTCAAACCAAGTTCAGCCATCAAACCTGATTGCTCTGCTAACATTAAGAAACGCTCAGGTAATAAAGTACCATGTTCAGGATGATGCCATCTAAACACACACTCTACCGCAACAATTTGACGTTTATTTAAGTCATATTGAGGTTGGTAATAGACATCAAACTGATCCTCAGTAAGCGCTAATTTTAACTCATTCTCCAAGGCTAATTGGTGCGTAGAATTAATAGTTAATTCATTTGTGTAAAAGTGATAAGCGCTACTTTTATCATTTTTACTGCGGTACATGGCATTTTCCGCATTAGTTAAAATACTATCTACATCTGAACCATCATCAGGACAAATACTGATCCCGATGGAAGTCGTCAAATTAACTGCAATGCCTTC
Organism: Psychromonas sp. B3M02; assembly: GCF_003318165.1. Taxonomy (GTDB): domain Bacteria; phylum Pseudomonadota; class Gammaproteobacteria; order Enterobacterales; family Psychromonadaceae; genus Psychromonas. The sequence continues at coordinate 12,859 of NZ_QOCB01000001.1, read as the reverse complement.
CATGGTAACCGTACCAGAGAACTGCTGAGCAATTTGGCGAGCAATTAACGCCACTACCTGTTCGTTTTCTAACTCTTCAATCACTAGTGCAAACTGGTCATCACTAACACGAGCAATAATATCTTTATCTGAAGCCAGCTCTTTAAGGCGTTTAGCAATACCTCTAAAGATAACATCACCTTTATTATGGCCATAACGCTCATTAACGGCTTTGATCCCCTTAATTTCGATATGTAAGACACCAATAGCGGTCTGTTTGTGATTAGCGCGGGCGATTGCTTTCTCTAGGTGAGTAAACAGTGCAATACGGTTATTTAATCCGGTCAGTGAATCATGTTTAGACAGGTATTGAATCTTCGCTTCGTAATCTTTGTTTTGCGTTAAATCAGTGAAAATAAATACACGGTTATTCATGTTGTCATCACCGTGTTTCACTTCATTTACTTCTAACCAGAAATAACCAAGATAACCCATCTTCGTATAGAAACGCACATTACCTTGCCACTTGCCCTCTTTTTTAAGCCCGACTTCAATATCATCAAATAGTGTACAAGAGTCAAAACCATCAGCAAAAGAGGTAATATTAACGTTGATCAGTTCCTCTTTTGAGTAACCAGAAACACTGAAACAAGCATCGTTAGCGGTGATCACTAATCCAGTATTATCTGTCACTAGGATACCATCACGGCTGTTTTCAAACACCACGTTGGTCAATCTTAGCTGCTTCTCGATCATGCTTTGCTCTGTGATATCACGACCAATAGCAAAGAGGCCTTGAACCTGACCATTCTTATCTCTTAATGGCACTTTTTGCATAAAGATAAAATGCTTTTCGCCATTGTTATAAGTTAAATATTCATTGCTTGCATAGCTTTCATTGTTGCTCATCACTTGAGCGTCTTGAGCCTGACACATTCTCGCCTGATTGATTTCAAACAGCTCATCATCTGCTTTACCGATAATCTCTGCTTCTGAACAACCAACAAATTTTTCGAACTGTTTATTACAACCAATGAAGCGACTATCTAGATCTTTAAAGAAGATAAGATCTTGAGATAAGTCAGCGGTAGCGCGCAACATGACACGCTCTTTCTCAACTTCAGCTTTAGCGGCCTTCATCTCTGAAATATCAAAGAGCATACCAACACGCATATTACAATCCAGGTCGACTTCTTCTCGTAATAAAAACTCACCTTGGTCACCACAACACTCTGTCAGATTGCACTCTAACACTAACGGTTGCGTGGATTTTCTTGTTTCATTTTCCTGCGTTAACTGCGCTTCAACGGTACAAGGTAAAAGCGACTGCAGTTGTTTACCAACCAAGTTGTCAGGGGTGTCTCCAAAAATATTAGAGAAATAAGAGTTACAAGCGATGATTAAACCATCATTACTTTTGTAATAAATAGGAATGCTAATACAGTTAAGCGTTGATTTAATTTCATCTGAAATACAATCTTTTGCTTTAGCGTCAGTAAAGCATGCGGACGTTGCATTGCCCTCTTCTTGGCTTGATAAATAGATACACTCTAATACAGGGTAAAGCTGTTTTATACGTTCTTTTAATCCCCCTGAGATAGGGACTTCACAAATGAAGTAATCGAAATATTGCTCTTGCAACATTTCCTCAAGACCATTAACACAATGACAGTGGGTAAGATTTGCTGCACCAAACGCTGTATTGATGGGTAATAAGGCTTTGACTAACTGTACATTATCACCTATGTATAAAACCTTACTGATTTGACTAGACAACCGAACTGCCCTCCATGACGAAACAATAACATTAACAAACTGCACTACTACAAATGCTTTGAGTTAATACCATTAATATAATAACAGTCGTTCATTAGAACACAAAAAGGGAGCTTTACGCTCCCTTTTATTGATTAATTATTTTTAACCTAATTGTTTGCGCACATTTCTGAACATACGCATCCATGGGCTATCTTCTTTCCATTCATCTGGATGCCAAGAGTTAGCAACCGTTCTGAATACACGCTCAGGGTGAGGCATCATGATAGTGACACGACCATCCTTAGACGTTAGACCCGTAATGCCATTTGGCGAACCATTTGGGTTAGATGGGTAAGTTTCCGTGTTATTACCGTAGTTATCGATAAAGCGTAATGCTACAGAGCCACTTGCTTCAATCGCAGCAAGGTGTGAGCTGTCTTTCACTTCCACACGACCTTCACCGTGAGACACTGCGATAGGCATTTGCGAACCCGCCATATCATTTAAGAATAGCGAGTTAGATTTTTGTACTTCTACTAAACTAAAGCGTGCTTCAAAACGCTCTGAGTTATTGCGTACAAAACGCGGCCATAGATCAGATCCCGGAATTAACTCATTCAGGTTTGATAACATCTGACAACCGTTACACACACCTAATGCAAATGAGTTTTCACGCTCAAAGAAAGTTTGGAACTGATTACGCGCCTGCTCATTGAACAGAATAGACTTAGCCCAACCTTCACCAGCACCTAGTACGTCACCGTAAGAGAAACCACCACAAGCGACTAAACCAGCAAAGCTATCTAATTGAACATTACCCGATAGGATATCACTCATATGTACGTCAATCGCAGAGAAACCAGCACGGTTAAAGGCTGCTGCCATCTCTTGTTGCGAGTTAACACCTTGCTCACGCAAGATAGCCATACGCGGTTTAACACCTTTAGCAATATAAGGCGCTGCAACATCTTCATTGATATCAAACGTTAACTTAGTTGATAGACCAGGATCTTTATCATCTAATTTAAGGTCAAACTCTTGTTGTGCACATTCAGAGTTATCACGTAATGATTGCATTTTCAGTGTTGTTTCAGCCCAAATACCACGGAACTCAGCACGTTTAGCAGTTAAGACTTCAACACCATCACGTAGGAATTCAATTTGGTCTGTCTCATTGATTGAACCAATCACTAATGAGTTAGACGATAAACCGTGTCCAGCCAAGGTATTTAGTACTGCTTCTTTATCTTCACGTTTAACCTGAATGACCGCACCTAACTCTTCCGAGTACAATGCAGAGAAATCATTACTACCCACTTGATCAAGCTTAACAGTTACACCACAGTGTCCAGCAAAGGCCATTTCAGTGATTGTTGAGAATAAACCACCGTCACTTCTATCGTGATAAGCTAATAGTTTCTTATCAGCTAATAAACTTTGCACTGAGTTAAAGAAGCCTTTTAACAATTCAGGGCTATCTAGATCCGGCGTTGTTTCACCTAACTGTTTGTAAACTTGTGCTAGTGATGAACCACCTAAACGGTTTTTACCATTACCTAAGTCGATTAGGATCAGGTCAGTTTCACCTTGGTCTGTACGTAATTGCGGTGTCACCGTATTACGGATGTCACGTACCGCACCAAATGCAGTGATGATTAATGATAATGGTGATGTCACCTCTTTATCGCTACCATCTTCTTCCTGCCAGCGTGTTTTCATTGACATTGAATCTTTACCTACTGGAATAGTAAGCTCTAATTCAGGACATAACTCTTCGCCAACCGCTTTCACTGCTTCGTATAAACCAGCATCTTCACCAGGGTGACCCGTTGCAGACATCCAGTTAGCAGAGAGTTTAATGCGTTTGAAATCACCAATATCAGAACAAGCGATATTAGTAATTGATTCAGCCACTGCTAAACGAGCAGACGCACCAAAGTTAAGTAATGCAACTGGCGTACGTTCACCCAGCGCCATTGACTCACCAAAGTATGTATCGTAACTCGCTGCTGTTACCGCACAATCGGCAACAGGTACCTGCCAAGGACCAACCATTTGATCACGCGCGACTAAACCCGTTACAGTACGGTCACCGATGGTGATCAAGAAGGTTTTTTCTGCGATTGAAGGTAGACGTAATAAACGTTCTGCCGCTTCTTTCACACTAGCGCCAGATAGGTCTAATGCTTTACCTTTAGCCGTTTGTGATTGAACATCACGGTGCATTTTAGGCGCTTTACCCAATAACACTTCTAATGGCATATCGATGGGTTTGTTGTCAAACTCAGGATCGTTTAGTGTTAAATGTAGTTCTTCAGTAGCCGTACCAATCACCGCGTATTGTGCACGTTCACGCTTACAAATCGCTTCAAAAGTAGCTAGGTTTTCAGGCTTAACTGCCATTACGTAACGTTCTTGAGATTCATTACACCAGATTTCATGTGGTGCCATGCTCTTCTCATCGTTTGGAATTGCACGTAAATCGAAGATTCCACCACGGCCGCCATCATCCACTAATTCAGGCATCGCGTTAGATAAACCACCCGCACCTACATCGTGAATAAATTGAATTGGGTTATTTTCCCCCATCTGCCAACAACGATCGATCACTTCCTGACAACGACGTTCCATTTCTGGATTTTCACGTTGTACTGAAGCAAAATCTAAGTTTTCTGAAGAAGCACCTGAATCCATTGAAGAAGCAGCACCACCACCTAAACCAATGTTCATAGCAGGGCCACCTAACACGATCAATTTCGCGCCAACTGGAATATCTTTTTTCTGCACATGTTCACGGCGAATGTTACCTAAACCACCAGCAAGCATAATTGGCTTGTGGTAACCACGGATCTCGCTACCGTTATGGCTATCTACCTTCTCTTCATAGGTACGGAAGTAACCCAGGATATTAGGACGGCCAAACTCATTGTTGAATGCTGCACCACCTAACGGTGCTTCTAACATAATGTCTAAAGCTGACACAATACGGCTTGGCTTACCAAAATCAGTTTCCCATGCTTGCTCAAAGCTTGGAATACGTAAGTTAGACACAGAGAAACCCACTAAACCAGCTTTAGGTTTAGAGCCGATACCTGTTGCGCCTTCATCACGGATTTCACCACCAGAGCCCGTTGCAGCACCTGGGAATGGCGAGATAGCCGTTGGATGGTTATGTGTTTCAACCTTCATTAAGATATCGATATCTTCGTGATGGTAACCAAATTCACGGTCATCAACACTTGGGAAGAAACGCCCTGCTTGGTAACCTTCCATTACCGCGGCATTATCTTTATAAGCAGACAACACATGCTCTGGGTGTAATTCGTGTGTGTTACGAATCATTTTGAATAATGATTTAGGCTGTTTTTGACCATCGATGGTCCAATCAGCATTAAATATTTTGTGACGACAATGCTCTGAGTTTGCCTGTGCAAACATCATTAGTTCGATATCGTTAGGGTTACGTTCTAACTTAATAAAGTTTTCAACTAAGTAATCGATTTCATCATCGGCAAGTGCTAAACCTAAGTTCACATTGGCAGTTTCTAATGCGCTACGGCCTTCACCTAACACATCAACACTGGTCATTTTGCCTGGCGTACCTTGTACAAATAAAGTCGCCGCATCTTCCAACGACGTTAACACTACTTCCATCATGCGGTCATGCAATAGGCTAGTTAACGCTTGAATTTGTTGTTCATTTAACTCTGTTTTAGTTTCAACGTAATAAGCGATACCACGCTCTAAACGTTTTAATTTGGTAAGACCACAATTTTTAGCAATGTCCGTTGCTTTTGAAGACCAAGGCGAAATAGTGCCTGGGCGTGGTGTAACAAATAACAAAGTGCCCACTGGGTCATGCTCTGCAATTTTAGGTCCGTAAGTTAATAGCTTTTGTAATACAGCTAACTCTTGGTCATTTAAAGAATCAGATAGATCTGCAGCATGCATAAATTCAGCATAAATGCCTGTTACAGGTAAATCTAACACTTCACAGTTTTTCAACAACTGGTTAACACGAAATGTCGATAAGGCAGGTGCCCCACGCAAAATTTCCATAGGTTATTACTCTCGTTGGATAAATAAATGAACTTGGGTTTAGCTCAATATTATAAAAGAAAAGCATTTTTTATTAAATAGAAACACTCTATAGTCTGTCATAAATAAACCTGATAATTGGTAAATAAATAGATATTTAAATCGTTTCTTGGATAATCTACCAATTCGACTCACTGGATCGGCTACACTTTTATGAATAAACCTGTTTTTCTCACTGCTATAACGTTTAAGTTACAGCTGTTTTTTAGCGCCATTTTTCTCTTTTTGTTAACCGCTTGTAACCCGGTCACTCCAACAACAGATCTTGAAGATATGCAGGCACGTCAGACGTTAATTATGGGCACCATGAATAGCGCGCTGACCTACAGTTTTGACGGTGATAATTACAGTGGTTTAGATTACGAGCTAGGTAAAAAATTTGCTAAGTATTTACACCTTAAATTAATCATCAAAGAATATGACGATCTAGACTCGCTATTTTCAGCTTTAGAAGACAATGAAATTGATTTTGCAGGGGCAGGATTAACCTTAACGCCCAAGCGAGCAGAGAAATATCGTAGCTCTCCACCTTATTACTATTTATCGCAAACCTTGGTTTATCACAAAGGTACCTACCGTCCTCGTGATATTGCAGATATCGACGCCCCAGTTAATGTATTAAAAGGCAGTAGTCATGAAGAGAATATTAAAGCTTCGTTAGTTGATCACCCTGACCTAGTCATTAATGTCTTAGAAAATGAAGATCAAGAGTCGCTACTACAAAAGGTCGCTCAAAAAGAGATTAGATATGCGATTGTTGACAGTACTACCTTGGCACAAAAACAACGCTATTATCCAGCGCTTGCCGAAGCCTTCACTATTTATGAAAAACAACCTGTCGCTTGGTTAATTCGTAAAGCACAAGATGACTCTTTGTATTCCGCTATGATTGAGTTTATGGGTAATCAATATAACTCAGGCACCATTGCTAAAGTGGAAGAGAAATACTTTGGTCATATCGGTGATTTTGATTACGTAGATACCCGTATTTTCTTAAAACGCATTGATAGCCGCTTACCTAAATATGAAACTTTATTTAAACAATATGCCACCCCTGAAGTGCCTTGGTTGTTGCTCGCATCAATCAGTTACCAAGAGTCACATTGGAATCCGAAAGCGACGTCACCAACGGGTGTACGAGGCATGATGATGCTGACCCTAGATACCGCTAAATTTGTTGGGATTAAAAACCGTTTGAACGCCGAGCAAAGCATTCAAGGTGGTGCGAAATACCTCACGCAATTAATTAAACGATTACCGGAAAGTATTCCAGAAGATGAACGAATTTGGTTTGCATTGGCTTCCTACAATATTGGTTTAGGCCACTTGCTAGATGTTCGTAGGATCACCAAAATGAAAGGTCAAAATCCAGATTCATGGGCAGAAGTGAAAGAAAACCTACCACTACTCCATGAACGAAAATGGTACACCAAAACCCGTTACGGCTATGCCCGAGGCCGAGAAGCTAAACATTATGTTGATAATATTCGAGAATATTTAGAAACCTTAACCTGGCATGCACAAGAGCAAGAAAAAGCCTTAAAATTAGCAGAAGAACAAAAAGCGGAAGAAGCAAGATTAGCCGCCATTGCTAAAGCTGAAGAGGAAAGGTTAGCTGCGATTGAGCTAGAAAAGCAAAAGAAACTTGAAGAAGAAGCCTTAGCTGAAGAACAACGCCAAGCTGCAATTGAAGCTGAAAATCAAGCTAGAATAATAGCTGATAAAGAAGCCAAGAAGCAAGCAGAGTTAGCTGCTGAAAAAGCCAAACAAGCAGCCTTAGAAGCAGCGGAAAAAGCCAAAGCTGATGCGGCGGCTAAACTAGCTGCGGAGCAAAAAGCTGAAGCAGAAGCAGCCGCGAAACTAGCTGCGGAGCAAAAAGCTGAAGCAGCCGCAAAACTAGCCGCTGAGAAAAAAGCAGAAGTTGAGGCTAAATTAGCTGAAGAGCAAACAGAAACAACTGATACCCCATAATTAAATAAAACCGCTGAGAGGAGAACAATCCTCTCAGCTTCCCCTCATAAATTCATACTCCATCACCTTCGAAATGAAACATTTCTCAAAGCTTCAAACAAATAAAAACATAAAACCTATCAATTTAATAAAAACAATCGACTTAGACAATCTTAAAGTTTGCTTTAAGATGCTCTTCATAAACTCTCAATAAAGATAAGGGCACTTCCATGAGCAAAAAAACAGTTAGCCAAATAATGCACAACAAACCAATCACATTACAGTGTCACACCTCGCTAACTGATATCGTTAAAACATTGATTAGTAGCCAACAATCACAGTTGCCAGTAGTTAATGTAGATAAGAAGCTACTTGGAATGGTATCCCTCATTGGTTGTCAAAAAGCATTATTAAGCAGTGCTTACCATTGTGATAAACCGGTACAAGTTGATAACGTGATGACCACAAGCTTTAGTACATTTAATGCCGATGAAGATCTTTCTGAAGTGGCAATTAAAACTCAGCACTTATCAGATAACATTTTTCCCGTTGTCAAAGGTGACAAACTTATCGGTATTATGAAGCGAACAGATTTACTGACACATTTACAAAATAACTTGTCTCTGTGCTCACAAAAACAGCTATAAATTAATAAAATAAAAAGCCAGCGTTGAAGTGTTTGTTCTACAAACAGATCAAACACTTAGAAAGTCCCATCTTTGATTTATCCCAACCAAGGCCACGATAGCAAAATAGTTTACTGTACAAATGGGTTAAAAATAGGCAGAGTGCTCACCCTTTTTATTTTAAGAGCAACATCAATGAACGTAATTTTGGCAATGGTAGCTGCATTTTTTTGGGGTACAACCTATGCAGTCACACAGTACACTTTATCGGGATGGCCTCCTCTCTTATTAGGCGCCTTACGTGCATTGCCAGCAGGATTATTACTGATTGCCTTTAAACCTAACTTACCAAAGCCAAAAGAGTGGCCTGTATTAATACGCTTAGGTTGTATCAACATCGCGCTCTTTTTCGGCCTATTATTTATTATGGCGCAAACATTGCCGTCAGCTATTTCTGGTGTAGGCATGGTTTCTTTACCTGTTTTTGCGATGTTTTATTATTGGCTAGTGCATAAGAATACGCCGACTAAAGTACAACTAATTTCAGGTGCTACACTCATCACACTCGCTTGGTTGTTATTTGATCCCTTGCACCTCAAACTGAACCCTGTTGGTTTAGTTGCCATGTTATGTGCGCTGGGTTGTATTGTGATTGGCAGCAATATAACGAAAAGCCTAGGCTTAAAAATGCATTGGTGGCCGGTATTATGTTGGCAGTTAATTATAGGTGGTAGTATTTTAACCGTGATCGCAATAATGCATGCTTTATCTTCACCAGCTCAATACCTTACTGCATTACAGAATATTAGTCCGCTAAATATTGGCGGATTAATTTGGTTGATCGTACTTAATACCATGTTGGCTTACACCTTATATGTCTGGATGTTAAGTAGAATGACAGTCGTCGAGTTTACCTTTGCAGGAATCAGTAACCCGATTGCCGGGATCTTGATGGGATTATTATTAGTCGGGGAGAAATTTAGCTCTACACAATATTTGTTAATGGGATTGATCATACTGACATCATTATCAGGATCTTTATTAAGTACTTATTTCGCCAAAAAACAAGCGAACAAACAAACGAATAAAACCATTATTAATAATGAAATTAAGCCTACAGCGACTAAATCCATTTAAGTACACAACAAAAAACGCCTTTATTCTCAAATGAATAAAGGCGTTATAACCTATGATGCAATGCCGTATTTATGCCTTATTGATTCCCCAGACCTGGGTCTGGTTAATCTTTCTTTTCAATAGTAACTTGAATATGCTTACTGTTTCCTGCAAACCACTTTTGTAGATATAAACTGCCAACTATAGGCGCTTGTCCATCTTCCGGCACTTCTTTGTAGCGTACACTGTTCTTGGTTTCTTTTTCTATTTCAAAATTCACCACTTTGCTGCTCATTCTTTTGCTCCTTTTTGAGTGCTTTTTTCTCTTTACGACGTCGCTTAAAAAAATCACTTATTTTTGTGGCACATTGCTCAGCATCAACACCAGCAGTCACCTCGACTTGATGATTTAATTGTTCATTGCGCACTAAATCAAACACACTCCCCGCTGCGCCAGTTTTATAATCTCCAGCACCATAAACTAAGCGCTTAATACGAGAATGTACAATCGCTCCTGCACACATAGGGCAAGGCTCTAAAGTCACATACAAAGTGCAATCAATAAGGCGGTAGTTTTGTAAATATTGTCCAGCCTTGGCAATGGCATTCACCTCGGCGTGGGCACAAGCATTATGTTCGATAATCGATAAGTTCCACCCTTCTCCAACAATTTGATTATCTTTAACCAACACAGCACCAACCGGGATCTCACCTAATGCTTCAGCTTTATCAGCTAAGGTTAATGCGTATTGCATCCAGTCATGGTCAGTATAATGTTCAGTATTCATGGGATTAAAGAATCAATGATAGATAGAGATCAGTCAGTTGCACGCCGTAAACTAAATAAACCCAACCAGCTATCGCTAAGTATGGTCCAAAAGGCATAGGTTTACTTTGTTTATCCTTAGAGGTGGCGATCATAATGATACCGAGAATGGCACCAGCGAACGAAGAAAGAATAATAATTAAAGGCAGTGCTTGCCAGCCAAACCATGCGCCTAATGCAGCTAGTAACTTAAAATCACCGTATCCCATGCCCTCCTTGCCCGTCAGAAGCTTAAACGCCCAATAGATTGACCAAAGGGTCAAGTAACCAAAAACGGCGCCTAAAACAGCATCCTGGAGCCCTGTGAAGGTACCAGACATATTCACCAGTAAACCTAACCATACTAGAGGTAAAGTTAACTGATCAGGCAAAAGCATGGTATCGACATCAATGAAAGTTAAACTGATCAGTGTCCAAGTGAACAATAATGCAAATAAAACAGGCCAACCAAAAGGGATAATATAAGCGACTGCTAATGACATTAAGCCAGTTAATAGCTCTATACTTGGATAACGCGCAGGAATTTTGCAGTCACAGTGCTTGCAACGGCCTTTTTGTAGCAACCAGCTAACTAAAGGAATATTTTCCAGCGAGCCAATTAAGTGGTTACACTTAGGACAACGAGAACGAGGCAGGACTAAATTAAAGGTGGAATCATCGACTTTGATATTACTATCGGGAAAGGTTTCTGCACAATCTGCTTCCCAACTTCGCTGCATCATGACAGGTAAGCGATAAATCACAACATTCAAAAATGAACCAACCAATAAACCTAAGATTAAAACAAACCCAAAATAGAAAGAGGGAACTTGTTCCATCAATGTGATCACGTCACTCATAAATGCCTTAATTATTATTGTTATAGATTATGCGGATAAATAGTAAGTATCATCAAGAGAATTAATAATGACGATACTGACTATAGGTGATCATTCACAGTGATTAATCTGCTGGCAGGAGGTTATTAAACAAAAGATACCTTTAGCCATATTAACCGATATGAAGGATATCAAATTGCTTATGCTTTAACGCAAATCTCTTCATCAACAAAGAAGTAAGCAATTTCACGCGCAGCAGACTCTGGGCTATCAGAACCATGTACCGCATTTAAACGTGTAGACTCCGCAAAGTCCGCACGAATAGTACCAGCAGCTGCTTGTGTTGGGTCAGTTTTACCAATTAACTCACGGTAAGCTGGAATGATATCTTCACCCTGTAATACCAATGCCATGGTTGGACCTGATGTCATGAACTCAATTAATGGTTCATAAAAATCACGGCCTTCATGTTCAGCATAAAATCCCTCAGCTTGTTCACGTGTTAATTGCATTAGTTTTGCAGCAACAACAGTAAAACCTGCTTGTTCAAATCGTTGTAAGATCGTGCCAATTAGTTGTTTACCAACAGCATCAGGTTTAATCATGGAAAGTGTTCTTTCTAATGGCATAATAGTTTCTTAAATTAGTTAATGGGATTCATAATATACCCTGTATAGACACTGGCTATCAATAACAACCTGAGCATACAGAACCAATATCACATTTCCTTCATACAGATGGGCATTTATCGTGCAGTTTTTATTTAAGGCAAAACAAAATGCGAGTTAATTTTAGTAGAAAACAGATCATCACTTCCCTGATCATAATAGTGACGATCTCTTTATGGTTTGCGATTAGTCCTTCATTACTTCATTCACCAAATGAAACGACTATTATTAATCAACAACAAAGGTACTTTACGGCAACCTGCCCCGCCTTCAATGATCAATCCATCAATAATCCCAACAAGGTGTTACCTAGTACCTTTTCTTTATTAAACTGGAATATCTATAAACAGCAGAGTGTTGGATGGGATACTCAATTAAACAAATGGGCAACACAAGTTGATTTAATTACTTTACAAGAGGCCAAATATAACAGCACCTTGATAAGCTTTGCACAGCAACAAAATTTATCCAGCTTACAAAATGTGGCCTTTCAATATCAGCAGCTCAATTACGGAGTAAACACCTTAAGCCGAGTATCTGCACAACAATTATGTGGCACGCTTTATACTGAACCTTGGAGCCGTATCCCTAAAAGTGCCTTGGCATCAACTTACCCGATGCAAGGAACGACAGATACCTTATTGTTAGTGAACCTACATGCAGTGAATTTCACTCTCACTACAACACCATTAACCGAACAATTAAGCCCTTACCTCACCTTAATTAAAACTCATCAAGGCCCAATGATCGTTACCGGTGATTTTAATACATGGAGCGAAGCTCGAACATCGGCGGTTGTTAAAGCATTAACAGAATTAGCGTTAAATGAAGTGACTTTTACCACGGATAACAGGCTGAAGATATTTGATAAGCCCTTAGACCATGTTTTTTATAGCGGCTTAACTGTCACCAATGCACGAAGTATTCCTACTAATGCATCCGATCACACACCTCAACTAGTGACTTTTCAATTGAGCAATTGACTAGGTTATACCAATTTTATTAAATAACTGATCTAAA
>NZ_QOCB01000116.1 GCF_003318165.1 Psychromonas sp. B3M02 | reverse complement strand
TAAATTTGATCTTTTTGGTACTAATTATGCTTTATTTGTATACATGGAATAATCCATTAAATAAGGAAGGGAGACATGAAGAAAATAATAATACGAATAACTAGCTTGTTTTTACTTTTATTAGCGACAAGCACTGCATCAGCGATATCAATCGACGGTACAATTAACTTTACTGGTGGAGGTGTTGTTACTGTAGACAGTTCTGGTCTAGCAGTTGAAACCGTGACGTTTAATACGATTACAGTTAGCGACGATTCGTTCCTTCAAACCGGAGATTTTTCTGGTTTAGATGGCACAACAGCAGCATTTACAGACTTCGACATTTCTGATGCTTTGCCTACAGTTTTATGGACAGTTGGTGACTTTACCTTTGAAATTACAAGTGTTCTACTCAATACTGTAGACCTTGCTGGTACATTCATCGATGTAACATTGATGGGAACGGGTATTATTAGTGCAGTAGGGTTTGATGATACAGCTGCTGAATGGATAATCACTGCAAATGGATCAGAGACATATGTTTCGTTCTCTTCAACAGCATTATCATCAGTTCCAGCACCAGCAGGAGCCGCGTTATTAGGCTTATGTCTGTTAGGTTTTGGGTTGGCTCGTCGTAATAAGCAAGTTAAATAATAATTCGATTAAAAAGTCAGTTAAAGCCTAATAATCACCGCATTATTAGGCTTTTTAATACAATAAAATTTAATCATTATCTTGTTCATTTTTCTTAGCATTTGTAGAACAGGTCTTAGTTTGCTTAGACTCTTCATTACTTGGTAAAGGGTCACTACAACAACTACCAAAATGCACAGCATCTAACCAAGCCTGTAACTCTTCTTCGGACTCTTTTTTCGTTGGATCTTGTTTATCTTTAGTTGTACTCATGTAATTTCCTTAATATCTACCAACCAGCTTATGCCAAGTATATTAAATAACGGATCCGACTTTTCGTAAAAATAGAGCTCTTAATAAGAATAATTGAGATTACAATCCAATACTATCTAGAATCTCTAAAAACACATCTTCTCGGTTGCTTGCTGTTAAGTTAGGGTATAAACGACATAAACGTATCGCCTGGCTAAATTTATTTTTACCTAACACACTCAACACCCTAGTAAATAAGGCTTCATCTAGGAAAAAGGTTTTTACCGCATGCGTAACAGCATCATCCAATGAAACATAGATAACACCATCAAACTCAAAACTATCATTATCACTATCAACAACCAATAACTGATTGTTAACCACTAAAGGCCACCCTTGATAATTGATACGACCTTGCATCATTTCGAACATAGGCCAAGCACTGCGTTTAAATCCTTCAAAAGCACTTCCCTCTAACTCAGACTCTTCTAACTCTTTTTTAGTCCAATTAGATCCGATACTTAATACTTTTTGATGCTTTTTGGTTAATGCTTTTTTAATCGCATCACGGTAATGATAAATAGACGTAAACGCTGAGCGGTTAACAATACTTGAGCACTCTTTACAGCTAGGTATAGTGAGGGGTAAATGATCTAAAATATTGATTTCGTAATCATACTGAGGAAATTTTATTTTCTTATCACTAGGTTCACCACAAAACCAACAGGTGCTACGATAATTGAAAGGAATTTCGACTGCATAGAAAGTAGCCATATTGATACACCTATAAAAAAGAGTTTAGGGTACGTTTTGACTGAACAATAATCAATGTTGAAAGTAGCAATTGGTATTATTGAAATGGTAGGTATTTAAAATATTTAAGCCCAGAAACAGGAAAGGGCAGCCGAAGCTGCCCTAATTTAGTCTCACTATCAAGTCCGTGATAGAAGTTGCTCCATGCAAAACATCCTTTTGACTATTGCCATACTAGGCATCCTCTTCCCAAATCCTTTGGGCGTCTTCCCTGTTTACATCCTTATACGATAAACATCCTGCTTATCAAGCCAACATCCTGCTGGTTTCTTCCGTGACACATCCTTATTTAATAAACATCCTGCTTATTAACTGCTCCCTATCCTTGGAAGGTGTCCTTTTACATCCTGTAATTCGTCCTTGCTTTTCCTTAACGATAAACTTCCTGCTTATCTAACTTCATCCTGAAGTGTCCTTTGGTCATCCTGACTAGATAAATAATCCTTATTTACCTAAGTAACAACATCCTGTTGTTTCCTGCTTTCCGTTGCTGATTAACATCCTGTTAATCGTCTACGTCCTTGTTTGCGGGAGAAATAGTACGATGCATTGAGTGAATAAGACCAATCCGAAATAAAATAAATACATAACTCATTGAACGAAAAAAAACTAATACTTTATTTTCAATCAGTTATACTTAAATTACATTTATGTAACACCTAAAAATCTTTATTTAAAGTAAGGATCTAGCACGTAGGCAATGGTCGATCTCTCACAAGCAAAAAACGGCACATAGGATCGTTTCAAGATAAGTTCAATATATTTAGTGACCATGATCACATTTAACTCTCTATCTACAATTAATAATGAAATGATTTATATTCATTATTCACACTCTTTTTGTTTAAAAAACAGTCAAACAAGCAGTGTAATAATCAACAAGCCATAGTATTTACGACTAATTAGCATTATATTTACATTTCCTTTACACCTCAGGTTATCACTATGTCCGTTTACGCCACTTTATGCTTCCTCGCTGCAGCTGCAATGCTGATCACTCTAATTAATAGTAAGTTAGGAAAATGGCAAAGTACCATTGCCATTACAGCAGGATCCTTGTTGTTATCTCTGATTATTATCATCGCGGGTAAAAATGGTTTTACTCAATTAAGAGAAGTTGCCGTTACTCAATTAACAGAGATAGATTTTGAACACTTTCTATTAAATGGTTTATTAGGTTTTCTATTATTTGCTGGCGGTTTAGGCATTAAATTAGAAAGCTTAAAAGATCAAAAATGGGAGATTACTGTGCTCGCTTTAGGCGCTACACTATTCTCCACTTTCTTTGTAGGTTTTGTGCTCTACTATATTTGCCAGTTAATTGGACTACCTCTTGACCTTATATACTGTTTATTGTTTGGCGCCCTGATTTCACCTACAGATCCCATCGCCGTACTTGCTATTGTTAAAAAGTTAAATGCTCCTAAACGTATTTCTACTCAAATAGAGGGCGAGTCACTGTTTAATGATGGTTTTGGTCTGGTCATTTTTGTCACTATATTCAATATCGCTTTCTCTGGTGAGCCATTGACGGTAGGCAATGTCTCTATGTTGTTCTTGCATGAAGCGATTGGCGGTATTGTATATGGCTTTGCATTAGGGCTATTGTTCCACTACTTAATAAGTGCAACCAACGACCATGCAATGGAACTATTATTTACTATTGGCGTACCAACAGCTGGTTATGTATTCGGTGAATTAATTGGCGTTTCAGCTCCTTTAGCAATGGTTGTAGCAGGTATCATGATTGGTAACTGGACCAGAAAAACCGGATTCTCAGAGGAGAGCAAGGCGCAACTAGATCATTTCTGGGAACTGGTGGATGAATTTTTAAATGGTCTACTCTTCCTGTTAATCGGTTTAAGCATGCTGCAATTCAGCTTCTATCAAGAAGACTGGATCATCATGTTAATCGCTATTCCGGTTGTATTGTTGGCACGCTATCTGAGTATTCGCTTATCTTATGTTGGCTTTAACCGTTTCCGTCATTATAACCCCTACTCTGTGCGTATTTTAACTTGGGGTGGGTTACGTGGTGGTTTAGCCCTAGCTATGGCAATGGCTGTGCCTGCTGGTATTTGGGTGATCCCTGAAAAGAATATCGATGTTCGTGAGATTATCCTAGTAATGACTTACGGTGTTGTACTGTTTTCAATCTTAATTCAAGGCTCTAGTATCGTGCCACTGATTAACAAAGCCAAAGAGTGGCAAAGTAAACAAGAATAAATAACTGATCTATAAGCACTATTATCCATCTGCTACTGGGTAATAGTGTTTTCTTTATTTGCCAACTTCCATACACTTCTCCTCCCTTATATTCCCCCGTTCCTAAGGTGATTACTAATAGCAAAAATTAGTAAAAACAATGCGAACAAAAATAGATATTAATGGTCTGATACAGAGTTAAATCGAACCACCTTATTTGGGTGTATTTCACCTATTAACCAGTACCTAGCACCTTGAACTTTTGTTAGGAATAATCGTATTAATATCAGGAAAAGTCATGTCTAAATCTGCTACAAAAGCAACTCTGTCGATCGGTGTTCGGTTATTTAGTGCCTTTTTATTTTCCTGTTTATTAATTAGCGTCGTTGCAGTGGGTTTACACTTTTATCATAGTCAAAAGTTAGCTAAAGACAGCAGTTTACGAAGTTATCAATATACCGCGGCTCAAATAGCTCAGCGTACAGAACAAAATAAACTGCAAATGGATGAGCAACTCACCGCTTTATCTAATTCACAGATGATCAGTGTTAATAATCGACTCACACCTAGTGCCATTACCCGTTTTGCACAAATACTGAACCAACAAACACGTTATCAATCACTTTCTGTAGGCTTTAAAAACGGCAATTTGCAAAAACTGGTGGCTTTAGACAAACCACAAAGTGCACAATATATTCATCAAGTAAAACAGGCAAAGTGGTTGCTTGTCTCGATTCAGAAAAACGCAACAGAAACGATTCGTGAAGAGCTGTATTTCGATAACAAGTTCCATTTCCTCAGCAAGTTTCAAGAGATAACTACCGGCGACATCACGACCAGTGAATGGTACAAGGCTGCGCAGCAAGTGCCACTAGCAATTACCTCGCAGACAGAAAAAACCCTAACCTACTCTAAAAAAGTCAACAAGATAAATGCGGTTATTGCTATTGAAACTAAACTAGCTGACTACAGTGAAGCGTTAAAAGATATAAGCTCACCTGACTTACATAATGAACTTTACCTATTCACTAATAAAGGGCATCTCTTAGCCACCTCAAACGCAGAAAAATGGCAAAGTCCACTGTACTCCCCTTACCCATTATTAATGGATTTAATTGATTCAAAAACAACTGACCAATTAACTCAAATCGAAATCGAGAAGCAGCACTATTATGCTTATTTAACGCCTCTAGAGGGAGAAACAAACGCCCCTAGTTACCTAGCATTTTTGACACCTAAACAAGCTTTATTATTACCTAGTATAAAAACATCTCTTGAGATATTGTTAGCCTGTTTAGCCTTATCAATCCTTTTATCCTGGTTATTTACTGTACCTATCAGTAAAGCATTAACGCGTTTAATACATTCGTTAGAGGCTGCTAAGTCAAATAATTACAAGAAATTTACGCCTAAAACAAGCCGTTTCCGTGAGTTAAATTCGTTAAATATAACAATCGCAGAGATGAGTGAGATAATTGCAGAGCAAAATATAAAACACCAAGAAAGAGCGTCATTATTTGCTTCGCTCAATGCTAAAATTATTGATAACAAAGCACTTAATAACAATAACCAAATTAATCGTTATCCTACATTAACTGGCCTGTTAGGAATCGCCGCGAGTAAATCACACTCTCCTGAATTTTCAACATTCACTTTATCTAATGAAACAGCTTTTAATCATTTTCAAGCAATGGCTTGGACACATTTATATCAACACTTAAATGCCGATGACTTAGTTAATAAAGGGACGAAGTTAGATACTCCTTATAATCGTATACATGAGATCCGCATGCGTTTTGAGGTGCTTTGGAGAGATGCAGAAATACATTATTATCAGGAAAGTAGAGCGAATCCAGAGCAGAATAAACCGCTAAAAGAAAAACTCATTAAGCAACAACTGCAACTGATGAGAGACTTTGAGTTTGTGGCTAAACTAAACCAAGGACACACCTCATTAAGTCCCCAAGATCACCAACGTTTACAACAGATGAGCGAAAAAACATGGTTACGTTACTTTGATAACAGTCTCGGACTATCAGCGGTTGAAGCCATTAACCTTGCCATGAAAAAGCAGAAGTTACCGGCGACCGAGTATTTAATAAACCATGAATTAACCAGTCAACTAGAGCAACCTAGCACGACTAACAACGCACTAACTCATGGTAATGAATTTTATCAACTATCGATTCAACAAGGCACTGCAACAGTAGAGCAAGCTCAGGAAGCAAAACAACAACTTAGCTCAATTAAAAACATGCTGAATGCACTGTCTAATGCAGAAAGTCAAAGCACTGTTATTGACTTATCTATGTATCATAGTCGATTGACGGCCATTGCTTACCCTAAAAGTTCTACACAGGTTGATTTGAGTATAGCTGAGCATATTATGTTTCTCAGTGATATTTTTATCGCTTTAACAACCATTAAGTCACCCGTTAAAGCGACCTTATCATTAAGCCAAGCTATCGATGTGTTATATCAAATCACCATGGATAAACATCTCAATTTAGCGATATTTAGGTTATTCTTAAGCAGCGGTACCTACTTACAATATGCTCAACAATATTTGCATGCATCGCAAATCGATAGCGTCAATATTGAGCAATACTTGAAAGATAAAGACTAAATAAAGCTGGAAAATAAGATTTTCACAATCAATTCTTAAATAGGCTAGGTATAATCCGAGCATTGTAAACCTAGCCCTATTTAATGATTTTAAAATGAACAAAATTCAGCTACACCAGCAACTCATGACCCATTTGCAGCAGCAACTAAATAACGCACAAGCTGCAGCAAAAAGCGCACATGAAACGGCCACTAATGAAGAAAATATTGCTGAAAACCAATATGATACATTAGCCCTTGAAGCAGCTTATCTCGCCCATGGACAATCTCAAAGAGCGTTAAAATGCCAAGCAGATATCGATGCTTGTATTAGCTTGCCATTAGGAAGTTCATTAAAAGGAGCATTAGGCTCCTTAGTGGTTTTAGTTGATCAAGATGCTCAAGCTAAGTACTTGTTTATTTGTCCTGTAGCAGGCGGTGTAAAACTCAAATGGCAACAACATACTGTGTTAGTCGTCACACCAGAATCACCGATTGGGGCAATGTTACTCGGTCAAAAAATTGATGCAGAAGTCAGCATGACCATAAATAATAAAGTTCATGATTTCGATATTTTACAAATCATTTAAATTAAATCTCGCAAACAGAAGCCACTAAATCAGCAGTTGTCCGTTAATGATGACCAAGGTAAAGAGCTGAGGTCTAACCATAACTTTCAGTATGTTACAGTCAAATTCATAAAAGCATCATCGCTTTTCTTATTAATTCCTTTATGCTTATATTTTCATCTAACTGAAGGGATTTTATATGATTGAAGATAAAGCAGTGTCTAACGAACGACGACATTTCTTAAAAGTAACCTCAGGCATCGCCGCAGCAGGTATCACTGCAGGCTTATTACCCAGCACAGCAAACGCCAAAAATAACCACCAGTCTTACAACGCTCGCCACAATAAATCGATCTGGAATAAAGTAAAAAAACAGTTTGTATTGGACAAAAACACCACCTACATGAATGTGGGTACCACCGGCTCGATGCCAAGTAGTGTGTTAAAGAATTATTATGCCAATAACCTCAGTGTGGCTGAAAATCCATGGGATATGCAAGACAAATTTGGAGAGTGGCCTTATACCACAGAAATGAGTACGAGTATCGCGGCTGGTTTAGGTGCAAATGCAGATGAAATCATTCTTAGTCGCAATACAACGGATGGCATGTGTTCTATTTTAAACGGTCTGCAATTTGAATCAGGCGATATAATATTAACAACTCACCATGAGCATGTTGCTGCAGAATCGCCATTACATGTTGTTTCCGAACGCTATGGTGTAGAGGTTATCTATTTAGATATTCCAGTAGATACTGGAGATGAAAACATTACTGAGCAAGAATTTGTTGATCTCTTTACCCATGCCGTAAGCGAGTATTCAGGTCGAGTCCGCTTAATTACTTTCTCACATATTACTTACAAAACTGGGACTCGTTTACCTGCTAAGCGAATTTGCCAAGAAGTCGCCATACCGAACGAAATCCCCACCTTAATTGATGGTGCGCATGCAATTGGTATGTTGGACCTTGATCTGCATGATATTGGCTGTGATTTTTATGCTGGTTCAGGACATAAATGGCAATGTGGACCAGGCGCAACAGGCATTTTATTTGTCTTAAACGGTGCACAACGCCTAGATCAATATTGGTCTGACCGTGATACCTCATTATGGTTTATTAACTCCTCCTTAGGCCATGCAGACTACCTTGGTGCGCAATTACAATTACAATATATAGGTAATGATAACTATCCAGCTAAACAAGCATTGGCTGATGCTTGTGCAATGTGGGATGAGATTGGGCGAGATGTAATTGAAGAGCGTGTACTTGCGCTTAGTAAACGTTGTAAACAACAGATTAAGTCTGCTTTTCCGGATGCTGTCATCTACTCTCCAGATATTGATGAACTAGCTAGTGCCATCACCAGCTTTAATCCATTTGCAGATGTGAATGATTCAGATACGCTCACTGCATTTAGAGATGCATTGCGTGAACAAACTGGTTTTATTATCCGCACCACTGATTTTAAGGTGCAACAGAGTGATACCTTGGATACTCATGCCTTAAGGATATCCACTCACCTTTTCCATGACGAAGATGATGTAGATAACTTAATAACAGCCATGAAAAATGTATTTAACAGCATGGTCTAAATCATTAAGCCACTTCACAATCGTGGCTTTTACAACCTACCCTTAAGAGGTATAATAAAGAAAACGTAAAATAATTCTCTCTCTTCCAAGGTCCTTTTTATGGTAAATACTAAATTTAAGTGGCTGGCAATGTTTCTGCTCACTTTAGGCTTTTATAGTCAAGTGAGTCATGCTCGCGACTTAGCAGAAATCAAAGCAGACGGTGTGTTACGACATATTGGCATTCCCTATGCAAACTTCATTAATATTTATAAAGAGAGTGACAAGACGCTAGTAAGTGGTTTGGATGTTGAATTAATGCAAAGATTTGCTGAACATTTAGGTTTACGATACCAATTTGTTGAAGCAACTTGGCATAACTCAATCACGCTACTCACCGGACGTAATGCAAGCTATGTCAATGATGTCGTCGTCAAAGGACACATTCAGCATGAGATAAAAGGAGATATACTGGCCACAGGGGCAACTATATTGCCTTGGAGAAAAGAAGTCGTTGATTTTTCTACCCCTTATTTCCCTTCTGCCGTTTGGTTAATGGCAAGAGCAGACTCAACACTTAAGCCTATTACGCCATCAGATTCAATTAAACAAGACATCAAAACGGTAAAAGGCTTATTAAAAGGCCGTGAAGTCTTAGCAATGAAACAAACCTGTTTAGACCCTGATCTATATAACTTATACAATACAGACGCTAAAATTATCCTGCCGGTAACAGAACGAAAATTAAGTGAGATGATCCCTGCTATCTTAAACAATGATGCTGAACTAACCTTACTGGATGTGCCTGACATTTTAATCGCATTAGAGAAGTGGCCGGGTAAAACTAAGGTGATTGGCCCGATTTCAGAAAACCAAGAGATGGGCGTTGTCTTCCGTAAAGACTCGCCAAATCTACGAAATGCATTTAATCTATATCTTAAAGAGATTCAAAACAGTGGTGAATATAATTTATTAGTTAAGAAATATTACCCTTCTGTGTTCTATTTTTATCCTGATTTTTTTAACACAAAATCACAGTAAGGACATCTATGCCTCGTTGGTTTACTCAAAAAAAGACTCTCGTGATTGCAAGTGTAACCCTTGCCGGATATCTATTACTTATTTTAACAGTAACCAACCTAGGTCAAAATAAACTTGAAGAATCAAGAGACAATGAGCTTCACTTACGAATCAGTCATTACGGGGAGTTACTAAGTAATTATTTTAAACTTGCCAAGCATAATCTATTAATTGCATCTGAAGATAAAGTAGTAATCACTTTCTTCGCGAATAAAAGCGCGGGTATGTCGATGACCTATGGATTAGGTGCAAGCCTATTTAACTTGCGAGAAATGATCGAAAGACAATTAATTTCCCCACAAGACAAACTCACCCCAGTGTTCTCTCGCGTGACTCTAGTTGAATTAAATAAAAATATCATCGCTGATAGTAACAGTACGCTCCCATTTAACTATCAAGACCTCAATATTTCTGAATTACAGAAATCAAAACAAACATTACTGGTTAATGAAATCAACGATACCTTAATAATCCGTTTATCAACGACTGTTTACTTTCATAATCATCCCATTGCTTTACTAGTGGCTGAATTTAATAAAGCGCAAATGACATCCCTGCTTACGACCTTAGAATATGAAGGCAGTGGCAGCCATATCACACTACGAAGCACTAAAGGCGATCTCTTTATATGGGATTCCTTAGCCGCCACTTCACATGCCGAAGACACAGACCTACATCATCACAATGACTTAATTCATAGCTTTCATTTAAAAGAACAGATAATAGGTGCACCTTTTATTATTGAAGCCTGGTTTGAAGATATTAGTCACAATGACCTATTTACTTCGAAATGGTTTGTGGTGGTGATCTCTTTATTAGGCTTCCCAGTATTTTTAACTTTATATTACCTATTTTATATTGAGCACAAAAATGCCCAACTTCACCATCAAATTAGTGACTCAAAAAAGCGTCGTCAACAACTATCAAAGCATAACTCTGAGCTTGAAAATGAAATTAAAAAGCGTGAGCTTTCTGAGAAAAAATTAGCCTATCAAGCCACTCATGATTCGCTAACGGGCATTCCAAATAGAAGTTACAGCTTAGAAAAACTCAATTATGCTATCGCTCGTTCACAACGTAATCATAAAAAAGTATTACTCATGTATATAGATCTCGATAACTTTAAACAAGTTAACGATACCTTAGGACATGCGGCCGGCGATAAAATATTAATAGAAACCAGCCTACGTTTACGTGGAGCGTTACGCAAAACAGATACCGTTGCGCGATTAAGTGGCGATGAATTCATGGTAGTGATTAATGACCTAGAAGGACTCGAGGAAGCGACTCAAATAGCGGTTAAAATGCACCACCTTTTTGAACAACCTTTTCAAATAGAAAAACATCTCTTCCATACATCCAGTAGTATAGGATTAGCAATTTACCCTGATGACGCAGACGATGCCGAAACACTATTAAAATGTGCGGATATGGCTTTGTATAAAGTAAAAGGCAATGGCCGTAATAACTTTAATTTCTTTGAACCTAAGATGAATGACGAGGTGAACCGCAAAGTAGCCATCAACTTACGCTTGCACGCAGCGCTCAAGGAAAATAACCTTGAAATGTATTATCAGCCGCTGATTGACCTTACAACCAACAAGATAATAGGCGCTGAAGCCTTAATGCGTTGGACCGATAGTGAACTCGGCTTTGTACCACCTGATGAATTTATTGCCGTCGCAGAAAAAAATAACTTAATAGATCAGTTAGGCAACTTTGCTTTACAGACAGCAGTCAACCAAGCGGCACAATGGCAAAGTATTACACCGTTACAAATTGCCGTTAACTTTTCTAGTGTGCAATTTAGAAACTGCAAACAACTACTTTCTGATATCAAAAATGTACTGAAAACCGCTGATTTACCACCTGAACGCTTAGATGTCGAAGTCACTGAAAGCCTCATTATTAATCAAGAAGGAGAGTTATTTGAAATGTTGCAAACATTACGTAACATGGGAGTCGAACTCAGTATTGATGACTTTGGTACCGGTTATTCTGCCTTAAGTTACCTACAAAAATATGCCTTTTCTAAATTAAAAATAGATCGTGGTTTTATCATGAATTTAGCTGAAAACGAATCAGATAAATCACTGGTAATGGCGATTGTTGCAATGGCAAAAGCGTTGAATTTGAAAGTAGTAGGTGAAGGGGTTGAAGACAAGGAGCAAATGCAATTTCTTAAAAGTATAGATTGTGAGTTTGCCCAAGGTTACTTGTTCAGTAAACCCTTACCGGCTGCACAATTTGAAGCTTTATTAAAAAACCAAACTGCATTACAAGCCTTAATAAACGACTAAAAGTTAGGTTAAGCGATGATAATACTTAACCTAACCTAGTCAATTTAAGCTTCCGCCAATAACTCAGTGATCACCTGTTTATAAGCTTCTACAGGTTGTGCACCAGATAACGCACTTTGACGGTTGAATACAACTGTAGGCACGGCTGAAATACCTAACCCTTGCCAATATCTTTCATTGTCAACGACTTGATCCAGGTAAGCTTGTGTTGTTAAACGAGCAGATGCTTCCTCACCATCTAAACCTATGTTCACGACTTCAGCTAATAGTGTTTCTCTGTTAGAGACATCTTTTTGGTCAGTAAACGCGGCACTAAATAGCGCCAATTTCAATTCCGTTTGTTTACCTTTTTCATAGGCATACTCTAATAAAATATGCGCATCACGGGTATTAACAATTTTCATCTCTTCAAAAAAGTTAAAATTAAAACCAACTTCTGCACCACGTTGACCGATATTAATTCGAGCTTGATTACTTTCTTCTAATGACGAGCCGTATTTTTCAGCAACATGCTCTCGTAAATTTTGTCCTTCCGCTGGCATGTTAGGGTTTAATTCAAAAGGTTGCCATTGCAACTCAATTTGCTCTTCAACACCTAATTCATCAATTGCTTTTTGTAAATTTTTGTAGCCAATAATGCACCACGGACAAACAACATCTGATACGATATCTAATTGAATTTTCTTACTCATCATTACCTCTTTTGCAGTCAATAAACTGAACATACAACGACTGTATATGGTTTATACTAACACACTATAACTAGTTAAGAACGATCGTTCAAATTAATCGATAAATAAGCATTTGCTTCACAATCTCCAGATAATGAAATTGATCGATCCAGATATAAAATAGTACAATACTACTTAATTAGCATCTATTTTGATTGTCTCACTTTCTTTATCAACATAAAATCATACCCGTAATAATTGAAATATATGCCATTCACCGTCTATTTTCATCGATTACATTAACTCATGTCAGCAATGTAAGAGTTAAGTTAAGGTTTATCAGTGTCTTCCCAATCCTATGTAAAAAAGAACTTTTCACTTGCTTGGCCTCTCGCGCTAAACGGTCTATTAATGCAATCTATGTTAATGATAGATACCTTACTTGTATCGCCTTTAGGTGAAATACCACTGGCTGCAATCGGTATTGCCACCACCATTGTAGCGGCTGTTTTAGGGATTCAAATGGCCTTAGCAAATGGTACACAGTTAGTATTAAGTCGAGCTGTGGGTGCTAATAATCAAGTATCGCTCAATAAAGGATTATGCTCTGGATTTTTCATTAATGGCGCTATCGCAGTCATTTTTTGGGCAATATTAACCCTGTTTGACCGCCCTTTAATTGCTTTGTTAACCGATGATATGAACTTGCATCGAGAGATTGCAGAGTACCTTAATATCTCTAAATATATCATCCTGTTCACGGCAATTACGCAGGTGATGATTGCACTGTTTAATGGCTTAGGTAAAACCAAAGTTCCCTTTAAAGGTTACCTCATTGAGCTACCGATTAATGCCATTCTCTCTTACTTATTAATACATGGTTATCACCTATCAGCTGAAATAAACAGCGTGGGTTTAGGAGTTCAGGGTGCTGCAATAGGTAGTGTCATTGCTATCACTGTGCGTATGATATATTTGGGTTTATATATACACCTTGACTCTGATTTCACCTTTACTCCCCCATCAAATGATAGCAATATGCTAGCAAATATACGTGCGCATTTTATCGAAATATTCCCTGTTGCTGCCAATGTGACGATCCTGCTTATTGGCGCCACGATCTATCAATTACTGTACTCGCAATTGGCAATTAATGCCTATGTAGCGATCACCTTGGTAATGCCATGGATCCGTGCTGGTACTCAGTTTATCGCAGCTTGGTCACACTCTTCAGCAATCACAGTTAGCCAAGCAATTGGTTCGAAAAAGATGGATGATTTAGTCAAGAATGTGGATACCAGTATCGATATCGCTGTAGTGATTTCAGTATTATGTGCCGTGTTGTTTGCGATATTAAGTTTATTTATAGATCAAATTTATCCAGAGTTAGACCAGGCAACCTACCAAGCTCTCACGATTATTGCACCGCTTTATATCTTTTTACCGATAGTACGAGGTTACAATACGGTACATGGCAACATTCTACGTGCAGTAGGACAAACCACGGCTGTTTTTAAAATAAACTTTACAGGTCAATGGGTTATATCAATCCCTTTGTGTGCTTTTCTTATTTTAGGATTAGATGCTTCTATATTTTGGGCCTTTGCAATACAACCTTTTGAAGAAATCGTAAAAGCATTGCCTTTTAGACAACTCGCTAGAAAATCTCTAAAAGAGTTCGACCAAGAAAAAGCACAGAAATTAATGTATGACTAACATCTATTAATTAGCATGATTGGTATAACATTAGAATGAGATCAAACTCTCACAATATTGACCGTCTAGGTTAAAATATTTGATCCCATCATAAGATCTGCTTATTGCTATGTGATCAACTAAACACATCCAAGGCAATGAGCTTTTGTTCACTTTTTACCCCGCTATTATGTGTGACAATATTACATAATGAGGTGATAAAAATGAAAACCAACCTAATGATTGCTGGCTCACTGTTACTATCTTTACCTACGTTAGCTCTCGCTGATGTCGCTGGTAATGGCGTATCGTACCCAGTTCCTGCTGATAAATTTGATATGACAAACTGGAAAATAACCATTCCAGCCGATATCAATAAAGATGGTCGAGTTGATGAGATTGAAGGAGTAGCTATGATGAGCTACTCCCATGAAGATTTTTTCTTCTTAGATAAAGATGGCAACTTGGTGTTTGAAGTGCAAAACAAAGCCGTCACCACCAAGAACTCTAAAAATGCGCGTTCTGAATTACGCCAAATGCCACGTGGAGCAATGTTCCATATTGATACTGCTGCACCATTAAATAATTTCGCGCTTGAAAGTAATAAAAATGCAGCAGATTACAGTAAGGTAGGCGGGACTCTAGAAGCAACGTTAAAAGTAAATCATGTTTCTGAACATGCTAAATTTCCTGAAAGACCAGCAGCACACTCAGTGGTGGTTGGCCAAATTCATGCTAAAAAGTACGACGATCAAATCAAAGCAAAAACTGGCTTTGGACATGGTAACGAACCATTAAAAATATTCTTTAAAAAGTTTCCTGGGCATGAGTACGGTTCAGTATTTTGGAACTATGAACGTAATCTAGCTAAAAAAGATCCAAATCGTGCTGATATTGCTTATCCAGTATGGGGTAACACATGGGAGAATTTAGAAGAGCCAGGTGAAGCCGGTATCAAAATGGGTGAAGAATTCAGCTATGTTGTTGATGTTAAGGGCGACATTATGCACCTGACCTTTACAACAGCACGCCATAAAGAAGTGACTTATGATATCGACCTGAGTAAAGGTATCGACGATAAGGATTCACCAATGGGTTATGCACAAGATGCTTTCTACTTTAAAGCAGGCGCATACGGACAATGTAGCGTGAATGATACACACCCTGTTTGGGGTCCAGGTTGTGCGGGCACAGGAGACTTTGCTGTCGATAAAAAGAATGGTGACTACAATAGCGTGACCTTCTCTGCACTTAAATTAAATGGTCAATAAAAACATGCATTAATGATGCTTAAACGTTAACAGATCATTAATACCTTTAACGCAAAGCCAACTTAATTAAGTTGGCTTTTTTGTATCAGTTTGCCCTGCTCGACTTAGCTTTCAACAATAGACGATTATTTATTACTGGTAGACTCTGTCGTTTGTGTTTGAACGGCATCGAACAACTGTTCTTCGATGGTATTTTCTTCTGGTTTATCATCAATAGAGGCGGTTAATTCATCGCTATCAAGCGCATCCGACTCTTGCAGTAGTTCTACCATCTCAGAGGCAACATCAGGTACAGAGTCAATAATAGTACTCGCTACATCAACCGCATATTCAGGCATATTCTCTACAACATGAGTTAGGTAGTCACTGACGGCTTCCTCAATATTTTCAGTCGCTTCTGCATCTACTTCTTGTTCATTATCAGATTCTACCAAGTTATTGATGTAAGCTTCTGCCACTGCATTCGAAGATTCAGGTAATGCTTCTGAGACTGTTAGGGCAAGCTCAGCAGAATGTTCCGGGGAGATATCACTTAAACGCGTGTAAAGATCCGCAGCCGTTTGTTCTGATGCAGCCGCACTTCTATCAACCGGGCGCATTTCATCTAAAGAGTCAGAAAACTCTGTCATGTATTGTTCAGTCATTTCTAACAACACCGATGGGTCTTCATCAAACATATTTTCAGCAGCATGCTCCATCACACTAATACCGTTATCAGGCATTGCATTGGCGATAGCAACAATGATATTTGCAAGTTGATCGGGATGGTCATTGGTTATCCAATCCACCAGCTCTTCAGCTTGCTCGGGAGATGCCGTAGTCAACGCTTCCGCGATATGTACAGACATTTCAGGGGCAGCAGTGGTAATAGCAGCATATAGCTTAGCAATATTAATCTCTTCAATGGTACTTAATGCTGCTGCCAAATGGGTGGCATTTTGTGGGTCTTTCGCTGCAATTGCTTTTGCCATATTAACCGCAATACCAGGATTTTTAGTCGCTAAGCTAACAGCCACATCCACTTCTGCACTTTGCT
Source organism: Psychromonas sp. B3M02 (assembly GCF_003318165.1). GTDB lineage: Bacteria > Pseudomonadota > Gammaproteobacteria > Enterobacterales > Psychromonadaceae > Psychromonas. The sequence goes on along the minus strand of NZ_QOCB01000116.1, from coordinate 30,296 downwards.
CAAAAGCAGGTTCAACGTAATCCGTTCGAGGATCAAGTTCAGATATAACACCAGAAGGGGTTTGCATGACGAAATGGTCTTGATCTTCTTGCGGCAGTGCGGGGCGTTGTTTCATACGTAATAAAATAAAGGCTAACAAACTGATCGCAAAGACAACAATAAAGCTAAATAAGGCATCATTACCAAACCATTTCATCGCCTTGGAGGCTAAAAAAGGACCTGTAATACTGCCTAACGCATAGATAAATAACAACGACGCCATTGCCGATAAAATTTGTTCTTTTACCACTTTATCAAATGTTTCAGACATACTCATTGGATACAGGCAAGCGACAACCCCAGTGATTAAGGCTATCGATAACAAGCTTAAATAAAACAGATTAAGCGAAATTAAAATAGGAATTAAGACGGCTGCTGTAATGATGGTTAATACCATACCTAACATGATTTTTCGGCGGTCAAAATTATCAGATAAATACGCAACAGGAAATTGCAATAAAATCGCGCCAATAATCGCAGAGCCCATGAAGATAGACAGGTTAAACCCTTTAATACCATTATCATTGGCAACAATAGGTAGCATGTTTAATAACGCAGAATAAAACACACCACAGTAAAAACAACTGACAACACCAAGAGGTGACAATTTAATAATCATCATTAACGACATGGATTCACTGTCTTCGATAATAGGCCCTTTTTGTTTACTGACGACAATCGGCGTTATAGCTAAGCTCAGTAAAATGCCAGAAATGACGAATAACGTCATGGTTTCAATGGGCGCTACATTTAATAAAAATTGGCCTAAAAATTGTGCACTCATGATCACCATTTGATTGATGGAGAGTATTCTTCCTCGATTTTTTTCGGTGGCACTAAAACTCAACCAGCTATCTAAAGTCGCATTAGTACAAGCCATACAGAACCCAGTCACTACTCGCATAATCGCTAATAAAATAGGGTCAGGAAAAAGGCCCGATAGGAGGATAGCCACAGAGGTTAAACTACCACACATAGCAAAGATACGAATATGGCCAACGCGCTGAAGTAGTTTACGGCTGTAATAAGACCCCACCAAAAAACCAACAGATAACATCGACAAGACCATACCGATATTATCAATACTAATGCCGTCATTTTGCATACGAACAGGCAATAAAATATTACTTAACCCATAACCTGTCATTAATAAAAAACAGCTCATTAGCAGTAAAAAAAGAGGTTTAATAGTCGTTATCACAGAGCCACTCTCTATCTGTTGTAGTTAAAACCTAAATAAACAAAGAGAGCTCATCAAGGATGGGTAATACATAATGCCTATTCAGTATTTAATAAGCGAAAGGTTGAATATAAAGGAAAAGCCCATTATAAAAAAGGTAAACGTTACATCATGTAGTACGATTAATTAAAATAAAATGCAAAAGCATTGTTCGACCAAGCAACATAGTAAAATATGGTGATCATTTTCTTCTTAACCCCCTACCTACCAAACTCGCTAGCGTTAATCAAAAAGCTCAATGGATTCATCAAACAAGCAACTGATACAAAAATAAAAATGTGATCTATGTCTTGAAAAATCAATGTATCAAGAGGATGATAATTTTACGTATCATTTTTTATAAAAACGATACGGCTATCAATAAAGGTTTTACACCTTCACATCTAATACTGAGGAGTATCTTAATATGAGCCAAAGTATCGCAAGTTTTATAACTCAAACCCTAGACCAAGCAGGAATAGAACGGATATGGGGAGTAACTGGCGATTCACTCAATGGAATAAGTGATAGTTTACGAAAAATGGGTAAAATTGAATGGTTAGGAACTCGCCATGAAGAAGCCGCTGCTTTTGCAGCAGGCGCTGAAGCCCATATATCAGGACAATTAGCCGTTTGCGCAGGTTCTTGTGGCCCAGGAAACCTTCATTTAATCAATGGCTTATTTGACTGTCATCGCAACAAAGTCCCAGTATTAGCCATTGCCGCGCATATCCCCTCTTCAGAAATAGGCAGCCAATACTTCCAAGAAACACACCCGCAAGAACTGTTTAAAGAATGTAGTGTATTTTGTGAGATGGTTTCTAATCCAGAGCAAATGCCCTATCTATTAGAAACCGCCATGCGCCAAGCTATTTTACATAACGATGTCAGCGTATTAGTGCTTCCTGGTGACGTCGCCCTAAAAGCGATGCCTGAAGGCATCTCGGCTAAATGGAGTCATCCAAAGCCTGCGACTTATATGCCAGAAAAGTCAGATATTGATACGATGGCAGACCAACTAAATAAGAGTAAAAACATCACATTATTATGTGGCGCTGGTTGTAAAGGAGCGCATGATGAGGTGGTCGCACTCGCTGAAAAACTACAAGCTCCAATAGTGCATGCCATGCGCGGTAAAGAATTTCTTGAGTACAACAACCCTTATGATGTTGGCATGACTGGTTTAATCGGTTTCTCCTCTGGTTATCATGCCATGGAAGAAGCGGATACATTATTAATGATTGGGACCAGCTTTCCCTATAAAGCTTTTTACCCTAAAAACAGTACCATTTTACAAATCGATAATCAGCCTGCTTCATTAGGTAGGCATGTGCAAGTTGACCATAGTGTTTTAGGCGATGCTAAACATACGATGAGTGCTCTGTTAACACAATTAAAAGGTGGCCGAAGTAGCCAGCATCTCGAAAAATGCGTCAAACATTATAAAACATCCCGTGCGGACTTAGACTTGCTCGCTAATGGCAAAACCTCTCACGGTTTGATTCATCCACAGTACTTAACCCGCCTGCTCGATGAGCAAGCCAGTGATGATACAATCTTTACCTGTGATGTTGGTACGCCTACCGTCTGGGCTGCTCGTTATCTCACCATGAATGGCAAGCGCCGTATCATTGGGTCGTTTAACCATGGCTCAATGGCTAACGCTTTATCACAAGCAATGGGCGCACAATCCTTAGATCGAGAACGTCAAATCATTGCGATGTGTGGGGATGGTGGTTTCTCTATGTTAATGGGTGATTTACTCTCACTGAAACAACTCAACTTACCAATCAAAATCATTGTTTATAACAACCGCTCATTAGGCTTTGTTGCAATGGAAATGAAAGCCAGTGGCTACCTATCAGATGATACGGATTTAGATAACCCAAGCTTTGCAAATATAGCTGAAGCCTGTGGCTTAAAAGGTATTAACGTGAGCGATCCAGAAAAACTACCACAAGCGATGGCAGACATGATGGCATGCAAAGGCCCGGTGGTATTGGAAGTAGAAACCGCAAAACAAGAGCTCGCTATGCCACCACAAATCAAGCTAGAGCAAGCCAAAGGCTTTAGTTTATATATGATGAAAGCCTTAATTAATGGTAAAGGTAATGAAATCATAGAGCTCAGTAAAACCAATTGGTTACGCTAGCCCTCATTCAATTTATCTGTCGTTCAGTGATAACATAATATAAAGCCTCAATCATGGGGCTTATTTCATTTAATACAAAACGATACCGGTCAATTCTTACGCTAAGAATACATGACACTATGTCAATTATAGTCTCGTTAGCCTAACCGTAAATATAGGTTCCATACGTTTACTTTTATCTCCCCTTCCCCCCTCTTTTTTGTATCTTTGTGACATTAAATCATATTTCAATCACAAAAAAGTAACCGGTTACATTGGTAATACTTATACTGTATTATTCTCATTGAAACCTAGGAAATAACTATTGTTAACGGCTTTAAGTAGGAAAATGAATGAGTACTATTCTGGACGTATGTAAATTAGCAAATGTGTCTAAAGCAACAGTCTCGAGAGTGATTAACGGCACTGGACAAGTTAAAGAATCGACTCGAGAAAAAGTGTTTTCTGCCATGCAATCTTTAGGCTATAGACCTAACCGTTTAGCACAAGCCTTAGCAACTAATAAAACCCACACCATTGGACTCGTTGTGTCTGATTTTGACGGTATTCATTTCGGTTTGTTACTAAAGCAAGCTGCTGCAAGCGCTGAATTTGCTAATAAGCAATTAATAGTTACTGATGGCCATAATGATCCAGATTATGAATATGAAGTGATTATGCAGCTAGAAGCGCAATGCGATGCGGTCATACTTTATAGTCGAACCTTAACAGATGACCATATTCAGCATTTACATCAACAACTGACCATCCCTATTGTCGTCATTAATCGAGACTTACCAGAACAGCTATTTCATTCTGTTTCCTTCCAACAGGAAGATGCCGTTAAGCTTATGATGAGTCACTTATTAGACAATGGCCATCGCAAGATTGCCTGTATTACTGGCCACATGATGAATCCAACAGGGGTAGCTCGGCTCAATGGTTACAAACATTCATTGCAACAACTCGATATCAACGTGGATGAGAAATTAATTAAACACGGCGCTTATGATATGAAAAGCGGCTATCAAGCCTGTAAAGAGTTGCTCAGTGACGGTATCAAATTCACTGCCATTGTTGCTTTTAATGATTGTATGGCCCTAGGGTCATTACGAGCCTTAACTGAATCAGGCATCAAAGTACCCGAACAAGTCTCTATTATTGGCATAGACAACGATCCCGTCTCAGAGTTTTTCACGCCAAGGTTAACCACGGTTGAATTACCGATTGTAGATATGACTAAACAAGCTGTCGAACTCGCTATTACGCTGTGTGAAGAAACCAAAGCAACGCATTCTTACCAATATAAAGGCCTACTCATTGAAAGAGAGTCGGTGATGCCTGTGAATGTTACGACAAGAGATTAAACAAAAAAGCCTACTCTCATTCTTGAGAATAGGCTGTTAAATAACATTAAACTGATTTTTTATAGATTTTCACCACGATGAGCAATTACGCTCTTATACCAATGAAATGACGCTTTTTTCTCACGTTTCAAATCATTTTTATGGTCCACATAAATAAAGCCATATTGTTTTTTATATCCATTTAACCAGCTTAATAAATCAATCGCTGACCAGGCATAATAACCTTTAATATGAATACCTTGATTTATCGCTTCTTTCACAGCACTTAAATGCTCTTCGATGTAGTGAATACGTGCGATATCACAGACTTCACCTTCAATAATCGGGTCATCATCCCCTAAACCATTTTCAGTGATATACAATTTAACATCGCCATAAAGCGCTTTCAGTGTCACTAAACCATCAATGAACCCCTGAGATGAGATTTCCCAATTCCATTTAGTGTATTTTTTGTCTGCCATTTTTACCGTGCGATACACACCATCATAACTTGGGTTCCCCGGCGATCCCGTTGAGTTCTCACGCGTCATTACATGATTTTTAACTTCACCTTGGATTTTTTCAACGCGCATTGGCTGATAATAATTTAGTCCCATAAAATCATTGAGTGGTGCTGCTTCGGCTATTACAGCCAATTCAGCTTCAGTCCAATCAGGCTCATTACCTTCCGCTTTCAGTTGCTTAACAACATATTCAGGGTACTTACCTAATAAAATCGGATCATAAAACCAATTTAAATTAAATTGATTAGCATGCTCTGTAGCAAATTGATTTTCTTCACTATCATCCACACTAAAAGCAGGGCTGAAAACATGACTTAACCCTATTTCACCAAACTGATTCAGATTTTTATAGGCAATCACCGTCTGTGCATGGGTATAAAATACATTATGTATAGCTTGAAAATACTTTTTAGGATCATTCTGAATACCAGGGGGGTGTGCCCCCGCTAAATAACCTAAATTACAAAATACGAAGGTTTCATTAAAAGTAATAAAGTGTTTTACACGGTCTCCAAAAGCGTCAAAGCAAATGTTAGCAAAATTAAGGTAGGCTTCTCCGGTCTCTCTGTTTAACCATGCGCCCTTTTTCTCTAGCGGCAACGGTAAGTCCCAGTGATAAAGCGTCACAAAAGGAACGATTCCATATTTTAAACATTCATCAATAATATTGTTATAAAAATCAATGCCCTTTTGATTTACCTCACCAGTACCCGTAGGTAAAATACGTGCCCAAGAGATAGAAAATCGATATGATTCCAATCCCATTTCAGCCATTAAAGCGATATCTTCTTGATAGCGGTTATAATGATCAATAGCGACATCGCCATTCGTGCCTTCAAACGTTTTACCTGGTATTTTAGTAAACTCGTCCCAATTAGTTGGGCCTTTACCATCTTGATCCCACGCTCCCTCAATCTGATAAGAGGCGGTGGCTGCACCAAACAAAAAATCATGCGCAAATTTCATAGAGTATTCCTAGTTAACTATTCAGTAAATGTTCAGAGGCTATGTATATGAAAGGCACGCCTCTGCTTAATTATCGTTTTTATCTATAATCCATTTTTCGTAATCAGCGATTGATACCAATAAAAACTCTTTTTCTTGCTGCGCTTTAAAGCTTTTAAATCGAATTCATCTCGGTCAACATGAATAAAACCGTAGCGTTTTGAACAGCCTTGATGGGTGCTGATTAAATCAATGGCTGACCAAGGGCTATAACCAAAAACCTCAACCCCATCATTAATCGCTAACTGCATTTGCTCAATATGTTGTTGTAAATAAGCAATACGATAATCGTCATTAATTTCTCCATTTGCTTCTACTTTATCGAAAGCACCTAAACCATTTTCAGTGACGATCAATGGTAATGCGTAACGTTCGTAAATTTCACGCATCGTGGTACGAAAGCCTACAGGGTCGATTTCCCACCCAAACTCATTCTTAACTAAATTTGGATTCTCCACGCCTTTATAAGCGCCAACCTCACCGATCGTAATTTGTTGATCGCCGGTAGAGTTAATGTCACTTTTATCGCCAGCGCTTTGCGCAACGGTTTGCGAGTTATAGAAATTAAACGCAATAAAATCAGGTTTTGCCTTTGCAAGTATCTCCATGTCACCAGCAGCAATAGAGGGCGTTGCGTCACGTTCTTCGAGGAAGTGCCATGCCGTGACGTTGTAACGCCCATACACAGCCATATCTAAATACAACCAGTTACGAAGTGCTGAAAAAGTATTAGCTGCTAATACGTCTTCCGGTTTACATGACGCTGGATAGATGACCGAAATGTTAGGTGCAGGTCCAATTTTGGCTTCAGGTAACAACGTATGACAAAGCGACATCGCTTTAGCTTGAGCCACCAGCATGTGATGATTTTGTTGGTATAGGTCTTTCATCGGGTTATTCGCATCAACATGCTTGGTTCCTAATGCATCACCATGCAAAATCATCATGTTTTGTTCATTAATAGTTAGCCAGTATTTAACGCGATCACCAAAGGCTTCAAACAAGGTTTTACTATAGGTTGTAAAGGCCTCTACCGTCGCTCGGTTTGACCATCCTCCTTTTTCTTGCAACGCATGTGGCAAATCAAAATGATACATAGTGGCAATAGGCTCTATACCTTTAGCGATTAACTCGTCGATCAAGTGATTATAAAACTCAATCCCTTTTAGATTAACTTCTCCCTCACCTGTCGGAAATATTCTCGTCCAAGCGATAGAAAATCGATACGCTTTCAACCCTAACTTTGCAAACAGGGCAATATCTTCTTTATAACGGTGGTAATGATCACTGGCGACTTTAAAGTCAGTTGTCCCTTCCACCACTTTTCCCATATCGATCACGGATGGGCCTTTTCCATCTTCGTCCCATGCGCCTTCGACCTGATAAGCTGAAGTAGAGCCTCCCCAAAAAAAGTCATTTGGAAAACCGTTAGAATATTTATTTTGCATGTTCACTCCTCATTATTTAATGCATTACAATGCTGCTAAGGCCAACATTGGTAATCATTTTAATTTTCGATGAATATCTATAATTTCTTCAATTAACTCTCGTGCTAACATCGCTGTCATAATATGGTCTTGAGCATGTACCATGATTAAATTAACCGGTACTTTACCTTCCCCTTCATCCAAACCAATCAGCTCTGTTTGTACTTTATGTGCGCGCTTTGATGCTTCTGTTGATTCCGCTAGTAAACTATCAACTTCAGCCCATTCGCCTTTTTTCGCTGAGCTCAGCGCCTGCATTGCCAAACTTTTTGCTTCGCCAGCATTGATGATTAACTCCATCACCGTCATTTCTAAATCCATAATAAAACCCCGCGACTTATTGGGCGCTACAGCAAAAGCGCCTAATAAATGTAAAATTGAGATGTACGATTAATACTTATGCGTTGACTTCACTTTCTTTGATTTCTTCAGCCACAAGCTGTTTCTCGTAAATTTTGAAGAATGGGTAGTAAAGGACCATATTGATACCGATAAGAATGAACACCAGTATCGCATTATTGATTTGCCAACCTGCTCCCCATGCTGCACCAATTGGCGCAGGGGCCGTCCAAGGCACTAATGAAATTGATTTACCAATTAAATCCCAACTTGCTGCGCAATAAGCGATAGTCGCATTCACCATAGGAATACATACAAAGGGAATAAACATGGTTGGATTCATGACAAAAGGCGTACCAAATATAATCGGCTCATTAATGTTGAATATAGAAGGCACTAAGCTTAATTTACCAATTGCTTTGAGATGAGCAGATTTACTGCGTAAATACATTAATACCAAAGCAAATGTTGCACCAGACCCTCCCAATGTCACAAAGAAAGACCAAAATGATTCAATAAAGATATGCGGCAACTCTACGCCAGCAGCTAATGCTTCTTGATTCACCCCTAGGTTAGATAGGAAGAAAGGCGCCATAATACCGCCAACAATCGCGGCACCGTGAATACCAGCAAACCAAAGCACGTGTGCGACTAATACCGCTAATAAAATAGCAGGAAGTGTGTCAGACGCTGATATTAAAGGCTGGAATAATGCCATGATTGCGCCTGGGATAATCAAGTTGAATTCATGCTGCACTAATAAATTAATTGGGTAGATAGTTAAAATAATAACGAGTGCAGGAATCAATAAATTAAATGATTCACGAATCTTATCCGGCACCTGTTCTGGCATTTTAAAACCAATATTTTTTCGGTTAAGAAAGTAAGCTAATTCGGTCACTAAAATAGAGATGATAATCGCTGTAAATATCCCTGTTCCTCCTAGATATGAGGCTGGTAGTGCCCCTTCTTCCATCGGTGCAGAAATTAATAAAAACGTCATTAACGCTAACATACCTATGGATAACCCATCTAATTTGTATGTTTTTGCTAAGTTATAGGCGATACAGGTACAGATATAACAAGACATAATACCCATCGTCATATGGAAAGGCGTCATGATCTCGCCGAAGTATTGCTTTGATATCCCTAACCACCATTGGCCAAAGCTAAAAGTGGTTTCCGGAGAAAATGGCGGAAAAGCAAATACAAGGAGAAATGAACCTACAATCATAAAAGGCATCGCACCAATAAACCCGTCACGGATAGCACAAATATGCCTTTGAGCAGCGAACTTACCGGCAATCGGCGTTAACGTATTTTCTAAAAATTCAAAAAATTTGTTAGACATTGTATAGCCCTCTTTAATTAATCATCGCCAATGCGTCAGCTAAGATTTTCTCGCCTTTCATCATGCCGTAATCCATTTGATTGATGACCGCGATCGGCTTACCTGCTTGATCAGCCTTAACCTTAAAATCATTTAATTTATATTTGATTTGAGGACCCAGTAAAAAACAATCGTATTCCGCAAGATGTGAATCAAACTCTTCCAGTCCGACAGCATCAATCTGTACTTGAATACCTTTATTGATAGAAGATTCACGCATCTTTTTAACAACCATGCTGGTTGACATACCAGCAGCACAGCAAAGTAGAATTTTAGTCATAACATTTACCTCTTATTGGGTTGATCAATTAAAAATCCATTGGATCCTTGTGTTCATATCTTAATGTAATACCTTTGTGTAACCGGTTACAGAAAGCGGTTACATTTTTGTGATTAAGTTCTTTTTATTGCTAATTAGGACTATTTTTGTGTGATTTTCAAACGTTTTTCGAGGTGTGTCACAGATAAGACTGGGTCAAGTATGCTTCTTTTAATACAAAACATAACCATAATAAAATACGCTATCACAGGTAATCAGCAGCAAGGTCATAAAATGCAACTAGCAAGCGATAACAGAAGTGATCGCGTGTAAGTTCCACTAGCATTGAGAGGATGGGCCCCTAAAAAGCGAGTGCCATACCACCACAAATCAAGCTAAACAACTAAGGCCTCTAACATGACCGATCATTAAGGTAATGAAACCATAAAGCTTGAAACTCACTGAGCTCGCTCACTCCCTTATTTTTTTAAACACCTAACTGCGATTAATAATGGCTTACCTGTTATTGGTGATGAACGTCATAAATCAGATGCCTAGGACAAACATAAATTTTGATTTTTTATTATTATTTAATTATGCATTTTTAATCGGGTATCATTCAAAGAAACGCAAGTTTATAATCCAGACAATTCAAGGTTTACTCTAGTGTAATCACTTCACTAAAAAAGAGGTTTCATCTTTATATGGAAAGTAAAAAGTCACCATTATTTATTATCGGCATTACTCGCTCAGGGACCACAATATCACATGACATGGTGATGAAAGCATGCCCTGAAGCGGTAGATTTAACCTCAGATGATGATTTTGAATGTCGTAAGTTTTGGCAGGCTTTCGGTTTAACCATAGGTTCACGAAGAACGGGAACTTTATGTGAGTGTGCCACTAAAGAGAATATTGACCCTGCTTCAAAAGAAGCTATTAATAACTATGTTTCTTCTCGCCACGCGAAAGGCGGAATAATCACTAAAAACCCGCATCTATTAAATAAAATTAGTTATGTCGCCAATGTGTTACCTGATGCAAAATTTATCTTAATTGTACGTGACATTATGGGCGTTATTGCCAGTGAAAAAGTAGGCTTTAATGATGCCTATAAAGGAGATGAAGACTCTCCTCCATATGTACACTACTGGCCAGATACTAAGTTACCTTGTTGGAGTTATGTACAATGTGATAATCAACAAGAGCCAGCTGCCAAACCAAGCCTTCTAGTTACCATCAAGGCAATGATTAAACGAGTGATGGTTAATTTAAAAAATAGATCATTTAATGAACCAGGCAAAGCGCTACCTCATCAAAAACTCAGTGATTTTTATCATTCTCACCCCGATAAAACACGGTATTACCCAGGTGAAGGTTTTAAGAGATTACCTGAATCTTGGATAACCCTAAACATTAATGCAATCAACCAGCTTAAAGAGTTAGATAATTCTCGTTGGATGACCATCGCTTATAATCACTTAGTTGATGACACCAAAGGGGTGGTGAGTAAGATGCTAACCTTTGCGGGGTACGATGCCCCAGGATTAGAGAGCTTACCAGAGCAGTTAAATAAATCTTCAGCCGATAAATGGCGCACTAATTTATCTGAACAAGAACAAAATATAGTAAGAGAAACCATTAATAATAATCGCGAAAACTTTACAACCATTTGCGACACAGTTGGTGCGAATATGCTTGTGGATTAACGCCATAAAAAACAACTACAATCCATCTTTAGTACTTCCAATAATGCACAATAACATTGCATTAAGCGCTTGCTTGGTGCAATTGCAGTTGTTGCACCTTTTTATCAATAACATCACAGAAATCAAAAAAGTGCACCTGGTACAATTAAAAGGTTAATTTGTGCACTTTCCGCACAGTTAATTTATTCCAACAATTCCTTTTTTAGATTGGCACAAATGTTGTAAACATCTGAATTAATCTACTTCAACGAAAGGAACAAGACTATGGATAGTAAAAACGACTTCCCACTCAGTGCTGTGCCAGCTGACCAACGCAAAGGATTATGGTCAATGATGTCAGTATTACTTGGTTTCACTTTTTTTACCGCAACAATGTGGGCGGGAGGTAGCCTAGGTACGGCATTTAATTTTAATGAAATTTTAGGCATTGTTTTCATTGGTAATCTTTTATTAGGCAGTTACGCTGCTGGTTTGGCATATGTAGCCTTTAAAACGGGTTTAAATACCGTTTTGTTAGGACGATATAGCTTTGGGCTTCAGGGCAGTAAATTATCTGATTTTGTACTCGGATTTACACAAATTGGTTGGTATGCATGGGGTACAGCAACCATCGCTATTATTTTAGTTAAACTACTGGATTTACCTAGTGCATGGTCAACACCTTTAATGATTCTATTTGGTTTTGGTTTCTGCATTAGTGCATCAATTGGCTATAAGGCACTTGAAATACTATCTAAAATTTCAGTTCCTCTGATGCTATTTCTAATTGGCTTATGCTTCTACAAAGGTTTAATTGACGTAGGTGGGATTGGAGAGTTAGTGGCCAAACAACCCACAGAAAGTATGTCAATAGGCGCTGCAATCACTGTTGTATTTGGTACCTTTGTTAGTGGTGGGACACAAGCCACAAACTGGAGTCGTTTTGCTAAATCAGGAAAGATTGCCATCACTGCTACATTAGCCGCTTTCTTCATTGGTAATGGTTTAATGGTATTTGTTGGTGCATTTGGCGCATTAGTTTACCAACAATCAGATATCGTAGATGTGCTTGTCTCACAAGGTTTCATGATAGCCGCAGTTATTATGTTATTTACTAATATATGGACTACTCAAGATAACACTATTTATAACTTTGCAGCGGCTGGTTGTAATTTATTACGAACAGAGAAGCGTAAACTAATTACCATTGTTGGTGCGGCTATAGGTACAGTGATGGCGATTATGGGAATGTATAATATGCTGATCCCATTCCTTATCTTATTAGGCACCTTTATTCCACCTATCGGCGCTATCATCATGACCGACTTTTGGGTTCGCTTTCGTGGAAATATGCCAGCCCTCTCAGAAATCGACTTACCGCAATATAATATGCAAGGTATCTTTGCCTATATTATTGGTTCAGCTGCAGCTTATTTCTCTCCATGGATTGCACCATTAGTCGGTATCGTTGTTGCTTCATTAGCCTACTGTATTTTATTGTATATAAACTCTACAAAATCAAAAACAGTACAAGGCGCCTAATAGATGATCAAAGTTCAGTCACTTTCACTTATACCAGGACTTGAAGAGATAACGTTACGAGCAGGACAGCAAGGCGCTGAGAATGTCATTCGTTGGCCTTACGTTGCTGAAAATAACGATATCGGAGACTGGATAAGTGGTGGTGAACTGATTTTTGTAACCGGTTTAAACTGGCAATGGCAAACTGAAGACTTTATTAAGTTAATTCACCTTGGTAAACAAAAACAAGCTAGTGGATTAGTCATTTTAACCAATTCACCTTATATAAAAAATATACCAGCACAAGTATTAACAGTCGCAGAAGAAATAGGTTTTCCTATCTTTGAGCAACCGTACTCATTACCTATGGTTAAAGTAACTGAATTGCTATCAAACTCAATCATTAAGTCAGATTTAGCACATCAATCTACCCGCGCTTTAATGGAGCACCTATTAACTAGCTCTAGCCCTGCTGAAATGACGCTCATAAAAGCCGGTGAGTTTGGTATTAATACTACTGGTGCTTTCTCTATTGCAATGGTGGTGCCTAAACGCCTTGAAAAAGGAGATCTCAGCCACTGTCAGTTTTTATTAAATCAATTTTTATCCGACCACCAAAGTGAATTTCCATTATTAGAATACCATCAAGGTTGGTTATTATCATTTCCGTTACAGCTAGACCAGCAAGAGCAAAGCCTCTCGAAGTGGAACACATTATACAAAACGCTTAATCAACACGGGGTCAGTTGTAATATAGGAGTAAGTGAAGGCCAAGGGATACAGCAATTACGCAGAGCAACACAACAAGCAATACAAACAGTGGATTTTGCTCGCTACCAAGAAACTAATCATGTTTTTCATTATCAATATCTAGGCATTCTTCAACTCTTTTCAGGGATAGAAGACTATGCCCAATTAAACCTTTTTTGCCGAAATAATTTAGGCGAACTCTATAATCGTTTTGATAAACAATCAGAACTCTTAAAAAGTACACTCAGTTGCTACTTTAAACACTTAGGATCCGCAAGACAAACAGCCTCTGCACTCAATATTCACCGCAACACGTTAACTCACAGATTAAAACGTATTGAGTTGCTCACCAAGAACAACTTAAGTGACTCACAACAACGTCTATGCTTACAAAATGCCTTAGCAATGGAACGGCTGATTTTGATCAAGCCTAACTAACCTAAATAAAAGAGATTAGGAAACAATATGAAAATAATTAACGCGCGTTTAAGAGGACAACCGGCACTTCATACCATTATTTGTGAAAATGGTTTTTTTTCAGAAATTAAAGCCCAAGATCAGACACTAGATACAGATAATGCAGATATTAATGCCCAAGGTAACCTGTTATGTGCACCCTTCGTTGAGCCTCATATTCACCTAGATGCCGTATTAACTGCTGGTCAACCCAATTGGAATATGAGTGGTACATTATTCGAAGGCATTGAACGTTGGGGTGAGCGTAAATCTATGTTGAGCCATGAAGATGTTCAAACTCGTGTTTTAAAAGCAGTCGAATTATTACTGGCTAATGGCGTGCAATATATTCGTACTCATGTCGATGTAACCGACCCAGATTTAGTGGCTTTAAAAGCTATCCATGATTTACGCGAAAAATTATCACCTTACCTCGAACTCCAAATTGTCGCTTTCCCGCAAGAAGGGATAATGTCTTTTCCAAATGGAAAAGCATTAATGGAAAAATCTATGCAATACGCTGATGTTATTGGTGGAATCCCTCACTTCGAATATACCCGAGAATATGGTGTAGAATCGATGAAATGGGTTATCGAACTTGCAGAAAAACATAATAAATTAGTCGATGTTCACTGTGATGAAATTGATGACGGCGCATCAAGGTTTTTAGAAGTATTAGCAACAGAAGCTCTAGAGAAGGATATTGGTTCACGAGTGACTGCGAGTCATACTACAGCAATGCACTCTTATAATAATGCTTACTGTAGTAAGCTGTTCCGGTTACTTAAAAAGTCCAAAATAAACTTTGTCTCATGCCCTACTGAAAGCCTACACCTTAATGGAAGGTTTGATTCTTATCCCAAAATTCGTGGCATTACCCGTGTTAAGGAAATTCGCGATGCCGGCATGAATATTTGTTTTGCCGAAGATTCAATACAAGATCCTTGGTACACATTAGGTAACGGTAAACTATTACGCGTATTAGATGCAGGGATTCATGCTTGTCATATGATGGGTTATGAAGACTTATCAACTGCCTTAGACCTTATTACCGATAATGGCGCCAAGACACTTAATATCACCGATCGCTATGGTATTGAAGTAGATAAACCGGCTAACTTTATCATTCTTGAAGGTTACGATGACGCCAATGTAATACAACGCCAAGGTGAAGTGCTGTGGTCGATTCGTGAAGGTAAGGTATTGACTTGCCGTCAACCAAGTATTCTCACTCAACAAGTCACGTTCAGTGACTAACTTATTTCATGGAGTATATATCAGTGCATACTCCATTACCTTTATTTGGGTTTCCCTTCAATAAAGTTACCTGCCACCATCAATGATAATGATGTCGTTTTCAATTAAATATGCCCTCACAGCAACACTCTCAAGCCGTGATTTGTTATTCATGACGAAAAACAGTATCATTCTAAATGAGATTAATTATCATCGATGGAGTGATGAACCTTGTTTAAAACAGCTAACGTACTCATCATTGAAGATGACCAGTTATTAAATGATCAGGTTAGCGAAATACTAATCAATAATAACTTTTTAGTGGAACAATGTTTTGATGGAGAAGCAGGACTAGAAAAAGCAATTAACAACAAATACGACCTCATCTTACTCGATGTTTTATTACCCAAACTTGATGGTTTTTCTGTCTTAAAGCGTTTACGCTCGTGTCGTGATACTCCTGTCATAATGATAACTGCTTGCGGTGCGGAAGAAGAGCGTATTAAAGGCTTCAGTCGTGGTGCAGATGATTACCTGCCAAAACCATTTAATATTGAAGAGTTAATGTTACGTATTAATGCCTTATTAAGGCGTACGATGAATAACAAGAAAAATAGCATTAACAGAGCAGAATTAAATATTGGTTTATTTTCTTTGAATAAACATTTATTACAAGCCAGTTATAACAAGAAACCGCTCACATTGACTAATATTGAATTTAATTTACTTTGGGTTTTATTAGAAAATAAAAATGAAATACTTAGTAAACCTTACCTTTATCAAATCGTATTAGAGCGTGAATTTAGTGCTTATGATCGTAGTCTCGATATGCATATAAGCCGTATTCGTCGAAAATTAATAGGCACAGGTATGTTCTCTGATGGTCTAAAAACCGTACACGGAAAAGGCTATCGCTTATCATGAAGAATACTCTATTTTGGCGTTTATTAGCTTCTATATTTTTTGTTACTGTGGGGCTGTTTGCATTTATTAATTACCTTACAGACAAAACACAGCTAGAAATGAGTTTTATTAAAACAGAAGACCAACAACAATTAATAAACTATGCCAAACAAGCAGAAAAACTATATTTACAAGGTGATCAACAGGCTTTACAAGATTGGATAACCTCTCTACAACAAACAGAAAAAACATGGGTTGCTATTATAACCTCACAATTGACACCTGAATTCGGCAGTTATGTAGATAAAAAGTTTAATGAAGAATTTAGATTAGGTCGTGGTGTTGACTGGAAAGTGCACCTTTATTTTGATCAAAACCCAGTAATCGAATTACCATTCTTAGATAAGCGAACACATTTTTTAATACGCCTACCAGAGCGAATGAGGCCAGGTACTTACCTAAAACAAATACACCTATTTCAACAAGTCGCGCTGCCTTTATTGCCTTTATTATTACTGACGTCATTACTCTATCGGTACCTAATGTCGCCATTGCAACGCTTAAGAGTCGCGACCAAAAAATTTAGTAAAGGCAACTTTAATGTTCGAGTCAGACCTAACTTAGGCAAGCGTAATGATGAACTGACAGACTTGGCCGATGCTTTTGATCAAATGGCAGAAAATACCGGTGCGCTTATTATTCAACAAAGACAGCTCATCGCTGATTTATCACATGAATTAAGGACACCTATCACGCGCATGGAACTAGTGATAGGTAGTGCTAAACAAGGTATATCACAATTAGACCTATTACCTCGATTAGAAAAAGAAACATCAGAAATTCGCTCTTTAATAGAGGATACCTTAACACTCGCTTGGCTTGAAAATGAAAAACCCATTTTAACAGGGGAACCTTTCGACCTAATTGAATTATTGGAGGTCATTGTTGAAGATGCTAAATTTGAATTTCCTAATGCAAAGATAACATTAACATCTCCGCAGTGTTTACAACTTATTAAATGCAGTCAACGTTCACTTAGCCAAGCACTGGAAAACTTGATTCGCAACGCCTTAAAATACAGCCCAAACAATAAAGCAGTGGTAGTTACTGTCACAGAGCACCATAAAAATGTTGCCATCTCGATTAGTGACCAAGGAAATGGCGTACCAGATCACCTTATAGAAAGTATATTTCAGCCCTTCTTTCGAGTGGATCAGTCTCGAGATAAAAATACTGATGGGGTTGGTTTAGGATTAGCATTAGCAAGACGTCATATTGAGGCTAATTCAGGAAAATTAAATGCACAAAACTTGTACCCTGGACTACAAATGCAAATAGACATTCCACTTAGTTGATATTAAATATCATTTGTAATATTTGTAACAATGCTTTTTAAACGAGTCTAAATCTTTATAATTTCATTTAGTAATAATTATCATTATTAAATGGAGTTTTTAAATGAATAAGAATATAAAGCTAAAACATAGTGTTCTAGCACTAGCTGTTACATCTGCGCTTATTAGTCCAAAATTAAGCGCAGACCAACAGTTTGACACGATCACAGTAACAGGTGAACGCATCTCCTTATCTGAAACCAATATCAACCAAGAACATTTAGAAAAGTCTCAAGCCTCTGACCTTAAAGATGTCTTGAAAAATGAGGCTGATATTTCGGTAGGTGGTACCTCAACAGTATCGCAAAAAGTATATGTACGTGATCTAGAGAGTAATATGCTCAACGTCACCATAGATGGTGCGAAACAATCTGCCAGTACATTTCACCACCAAGGCAGTATCTCTATTGAACCCGAATTACTTAAACAAGTTGAAGTACAAGCAGGAGCTGGTGATGCGCTAAGTGGTGCTGGTGCACTAGGCGGTGCAATTAACTTTACAACAAAAGATCCTGAAGACTTATTAAAAGAAGATGAGCGTTTTGGTGCGTTAATCAAAGGCAGTTATAACACCAATGCTAGTGCATATAAAACCAGCCTTAGTTTATATGGAAAAATAAATAATCATTGGAGTGCAATGGCCACTGTGGTTCAAACTGAATCTGATAATTATGAAGATGGCAATGGAAACGAAATTGCATATACAGAATATGAACAACAAAATGGGTTAGTGAAGGTTGTTGGTCGATTTGACAATAATCAACGGGTGGGTATCAGCTTCGATCATCGCATTGATGATGGTGAAAAATTGCTTAGACCGAACTGGGCTTTAGCAGGTAACAACCCTAGTGTAGAAATGGAAGCTCACCGTACAACGAGTAAGCTAGAGTACTCAATCGCTCCTGAAAACAATCAATGGCTAGCGTTAGACACAAATGCTTATTATACAGAAAACAATATTACTCGTGTAGACGATGACGCAGAGGGTAAAATTAGCACTTATGGTGTTGATATACGTAACTCCAATCACTTCTCAGACGGTTCAATTACTTATGGATTAGATTACCGTCGTGATAAATCATCTTATCAATCCACCAGCGAAGATGCACGTGACGAAAAAGGCGATGTTTATGGTATCTACTTGCAAGCAGAGTTTCAGCTAGCACAAGCATTATTGTTAAACTTAGGAAGTCGCTACGATATTTATAAAACAACCGATGCAGACCAACAAAAGTTTGAAAGCAAAGGTTTTAGCCCTAATGTCAGTGTATTGTTTTCTCCAAATGATGACCTGCAATTAGAGCTTGGCTTTGCACAGGCGATGCGTGGTGTTGAAGTGAGAGAAAGTTACCTCATCTATACAGGTGGTTATACTAATGCCGCTGATTTGAAAGAAGAGAGGGCTGAAAACCTAAGTTTCTCCATTGATTATAATCTCGCAGGGGTAGCGCTATCTGCTAATGTCTATTACGCCACCATTGATGATGTTATTACCTACGGCGAATGGGGAGAAACTAACTATACAGAATTTAATAATGACGGAGAATTAGTCAATAAAGGGGTTACACTGGGTGTAAGTTATAATTGGTCTGCATTACAGGCTAGTGTGGCGTACAACCACAGTGTCTCAGAGTTAAACGGTGAACCCATAGGCGGTTATTATGATACTGACCTTGGTATCTCCACTGGTGATCATGTCAACACTAGCATCAGTTACCAATTTTCAGATTCGTTAGAGTTTGGTTGGTCAGGACAGTTTGTTGCACGCCTTACTGATACACATGACGATGTATTAGAAAAAGCAGGTTACGGTGTTCACGATCTTTATGGGCAGTGGCAACCACTGAAAAACGACTCATTAAAGCTAACATTAACGGTTAGTAACCTATTTGATAAGCAATACCGAGATCAATCAACTTTTGGTCCGACCATCTATGGTGCATCTGGCGATATGGCACCTGGTCGAGACATGAGGATTGGTCTTGCTTGGGCACTGTAAGTTAACGCCTTTCCACACTGACATACAGAATATATCAGTGTGGAAGTATATTTATTTCTTTAATGAAACTTACCACACAGAAGTAAGTGCTTGTGATTAGTAAAATGGAACAAGTCATTGGATGAATTAGCATGGCTTGGTTCAAGAGTCACAACGCACTTTTTTTGGCAGTAAACATACCACCTCAGGGCATATATACTGGCTGTAAGGATGAAAAATGAAACTGATAAAAGTATTGCTCACACTGTTTAGCACATCTGTTCTCTTTTCTCATGCTCAACAATCTTCTCATGGCCTACCACATCATAAAGAGCAAGCTTTCTTCTCACTCACTGAACTTCAAGCCGCCGATAAACAAGCTACCGCGGATTTACAATATATAGCAGCCAGTGATCAAACCCTACTCGCTTACCGCGCCTACCTTCCTATGAGCCCACATGCGGTGCTTATCTTTTACCATGGGGCGGGCGCGCACAGTGGCTTAAGTTACTCTCACATAGGCGTCACACTACGTGATAAGTTTAATATTGCTGTTTATACACCAGATTTAAGAGGTCACGGTTATTCACAAGGAACCCGTGGAGATACACCTAATGAACAGCAAGTATGGCAAGACATTAATACTTTGATCAGTCTAGCCCAACAGCAATTTCCTAACAGCCCTATTTTTTTAGGTGGGCATTCTGCCGGTGCGGGTTTATTACTTAATTATGCAGAATGGGCTACCCAACAAACAGCCCCTTTAGCAATAGCCGGCTATACTTTTATCGCGCCCTACTTTGGATATCGATCTGATACTAATTACCAAGAAGATCAACAGGCTTTTCAATTTGCACAGGTAAAAGTTAGTAAGTTTATAGCGAATAGTGTCAGTGGAGGTTTATTATTTGGTCACTCAAAGGCAGTCACGTTTAATTACCCAAATACAGTGTTAACTGATAATCCGAAAATAGTCCCTTTCAATACTGTCAACATGTCTAAAGCAATCACCCCTTCTCAGCCCAATAAGCAATTAATTCACGCCAGCCCCTTTGGTTTATGGATAGGCAGCCAAGATGAAGCATTTGACCCAATAAAAGTCACCGAGTTTGCAAAGCTATATGCTAAGCAGTCACAACAAAATACAATCGAAATAATGCAACAAGCAAATCACTTTTCGATTATTTTAGAAGCTGCCGAACAGATTGGTCCGTGGATATATAAAATAATCAAAACACATTAAATGTGTAATATAAAGCCTCATAATATGAGGCTTTAATAGTTTGATAATTACTAATAAAATTAAGCAGTTAAAAAATTCATTTCACTAACCGAAAAACGCTCAACTTTACCTTCCGTTGCCTGCACATAATCAGAGAGGTGAGCAGCAGCACCATGTTGCGACCATAACTCTCGACTTGCCCACTTTTCAAACATCATGAAATGGGTAGGTTTTTCTTTATCTTGATGTAAATCGTAGTTAATACACCCCGCTTCTTTTTTGGTGATTTCAACTAACTTTAATAGCTCAGACGTAACAAATGCTAGGTGCTCAGGTTTTACAACAATATTCGCAATAATAGTTAATTCAGACATGGTATCTTCCTAATAAGAGAGGGTAAATTATTTAATGCAGTAATAGTAATCGTCAATAAATAAAAGATAAACACACGCTTTATTGAAAGATTATCAATTTTAAATAGACAATCCTTCACTTAGCATATTGGATACAGTGTCTAAATAGTCAGAATATTCGCCAACAATAAACCTATTTCGCTCAGCGCTTCGATATGGCCCCCCAACCAAAACAGCCTATAAATAGATTGGCTTTATGCACTAACAACCTATTAAAGACTTCTTAACTTACCTACATTAAGCAGATTTAATGGGTCATTCTTACGCTTACTATCTAAAATAGAATGGCTAAAACAACCTTTATGCTTACCATCTTCAAGTGTATAGACATGCGGGTCATTAATGCTCACCCCAAATTGTGTATGTATATCCACAATGTTTTGTAATTGCTCTGCACTCTTGAAATGAATAAGCGGTAACCCAACAATGGCCAATTCACTTTCAGCCATTCTGATCACTTCGAGATGTACCTGAACTTGACCATGACTGTTTTTTTCAATTTGCATTAATTGTTCAATAACATTATCAACATCATAATTAGTTTGTAGGTAAGTGAGGGCTTTATTATTTTTTAATGCATGTAAAGTTGAATGATTCCAGCAGCACTCTACTAATGTTGTCTTACTTTGCTGTGCTTCAGCAAAGGTTTGGCTCCATTCGATCTTACCCTGTGCCCTTTCCATTAATTTCAGCATAGGTTGTTTTGCATTCGATGCAATCACCGCTATAACAACATAGTCAGAGGCCGCTAAATCTTGTGGTGTTTGCTCAAAATGACTCGCACTATATGCATCAAAAACAGCAATATTACGTTTATCTATCCCCGTACTATTAGCAACTTGCTTTGAAAACTGAATCGCCTGATTAAGCTGTTTGAAAGAGAGTAAATACTCATCCCATACTCTTGCAGGCGCTAACGCTAATTCGATATCTAAAATCACACCATTGGTGCCATAAGTGTGATGGAAACTCACTAAATCATCTCCGCTCACCTCAAACACTTCCGGCGTTTCAGAAATGGTCATCACTCTGACAGATAAAATAGTTCCTTCAGTAGCAACCGGCCCATAGTTTATCGAACCAACGCCTCCAAAACCGCCAGAGAATAGCCCACCTATCGACGCCATTTTATAGGTAGAAGGCATACAACGAAGCTCCCAGCCTTGTTCTCTTGCAGCTTCTTCTATTACCCCTAACTTGATACCAGATTGTACAGAAATAATGCCATCATCCGGCGATAACCAATTTATCTGGTTATAATGAGAAGTATCAATCGTCACTCCCCCCTGTAAAGGCACTGACTGACCATAATTCCCTGTCCCACCACCTCTTACCGTCATAGGTAATTTCAGTGCGGCACATTGAGCAACAACCTCTTTTAATTCTTTCTCATTTTTAGGACGAACCACTATATCGGATTTTTTGGTGCTTAATTGTGCAAACAAGATAGGGCTAAACCAATGAAAATCCTTTGATAACCGCTTTACTTGAATCGGCGATGTTACCCAATCTAATAAAGGTAACCTTGTTTGTAATGTTTGAGTTGCTTCACTTACTGCCATAATTTTTCCTTACTACTGACTAAATTTTTCACTACACTTCGCTTTCATGCCAATGCCCTATCACTAACTTAGATATCATGGACATCGCGGCAAACAGCACCACACCGGTTAGAGATATCAAGGTAAGTGCGGCAAACATACGAGGAATATTCAACTGATAACCTGATTGCAAAATTTGATATGCTAAACCTGTGTTTGCGCCACCAGTACCTGCCACAAACTCAGCCACAACGGCACCCACTAATGACAAACCGCTGGCGATTTGTAATGCAGCAAAGAAATAAGGCATTGCAGAGGGAACACGTAAGCGAAAAAGGATTTGCAAACGACTTGCACGGCGTAACTTAAAATAAGCCAATAAATTAGGAGAAACACTACGTAAACCAAGCGTGGTATTAGAGATAATTGGAAACAATGCAACCAATGTAGAGCACACCACTAAAGCTAACGTTGTATTTTGAATCCAAATAATAATTAACGGTGCAATCGCAACAATAGGTGTAACTTGTAAAAGCACAGCATAAGGAAATAAGGCGGTTTCAATGCTTCTATTCTGAACAAATACAAAAGCCACACACACACCAACAACAATCGCCAATAAAAAAGAGAACAAGGTGACTTTTAAAGTATAAAGTAATGCAGGCCCTAATAACCCCCAATCGGCATATAAGGTTTTAGCCGTGACAAAAGGAGAAGGAAAAATATACTCAGGTATATCCGCAGTGACCACAATAAATTGCCAAATAAAGAGAATTAACATAGCAATCAAGCTAGGAATAATGACCTTTTTATATTTTGGGTTCGCTAATAAAGGCTGCTTTTCTGTTTTACTATTCATGAGCTAATCTCCTCAACAGATGCATTTTCTAAATACTGATGTAATTCCATCGCGTATTGAGAAAACTTAGGTTGTAAACGGAACTGTTGAGTACGGGGGAAAGGTTCATCAATTTCAATATTGGCAATCACCCTTCCTGGACGTGCGGCCATCACTATCACTCTTTGGGATAGGAATACTGCTTCATGGATGGAATGCGTAACAAAAATAACCGTTAAACCGTTTTCCTGCCAAAGTTGTAACAAATCACTATCCAGCTTAAAGCGAGTGATTTCATCCAATGCGCCAAAGGGTTCATCCATGAGTAACAGGTCAGGTTTAATGACCAATCCACGTGCAATAGAAACGCGCATTTGCATGCCACCTGATAACTCTTTCGGTAGTGAATCGGCAAACTTTTCAAGTCCCACTAACTTTAACACTTGGTCAACTCGTTGCTGCGCTTCTTTACCTTTAATGCCCTCTAGCTCCAAGGCTAAGCTGATATTTTTACGCACTGAATGCCAAACCATTAAAGAAGCTTCTTGGAATACAAAAGATAAAGTTCGCTTACCGTCCTGCAGTTTATCTACTGGTTTTCGCCATAACAATAAACGACCATCGGACGGGGATTCCAACCCAGCAACCATTTTTAATAAGGTACTTTTACCGCAACCCGATGGTCCCAATAAGGTTACAAACTCTCCCTGTTTAATTTTTAAATCAACAGGCAATAGAGCTTGAGTACCATTGGGATAAGTTTTCTCCGTGGACAGTAATTCAACTGCCGTCGGTGCATCAAGGGTTGATACAGGCTCAGTATCAACCACTTTTAGGTTCGATTGGCTCATAGAGTCACCTTAATCTTATCGATAAATTGCGTGGTATAAATACTCTCTAAACTCACTTCCGATGCGTTAAATAAGCCATTATCAACACCCATCTGCCATGTTTTACCCATTCTCTCATCAGTGATAATACCGATGCCTTTTGTCTTTGCATCTCCACCACTCACGATGCCTGAACTGTTTAACTCTTTCACTGAATAGCTAAGCTGCTCTGCGCTCATGTTAGGGTTGTTTTTAACAATTAATTTATTGCCTTCGATTGGATCCGTTAGGTATTGCTTCCAACCTTCCATCGTTGCAGCTAAGAATGCAGTGATTTGTTCACCATTATTAGCAATAGCATCATTACGACAAGCGATCGAATTACCATATGGCGGAAAACCATCTTGACCAATCATAAATACTTTATGGTCAGCACCTGCTTGCGTCATGGCAAACGGTTCAGAGGTTAAAAAACCTTGCTGAGCAATCTTGTTATCCAACACAAAAGGTTGAATATTAAAGGTATAAGGACGAGTCATGGCATCCGTGAAACCATATTGTTTTTTAGCCCAAGGCCACCAGCTGGCATAAGCACTACTAGAAATTAAGATGGTGTTATCTTTTAAATCAGATAGTTGTTCGATATTGCTATGGGTAATGATCACAGTAGGATCAAATTGGAAGCTAGTCGCTACTATTTTAATCGGTACACCTTTTTTCACTGCGTTGATCGCCCCGATATCATCCACTAAGGCACATTGAGCTCGCCCTGCGGCCAGTAACTGCACGGTATTAACCTGTGGTCCACCCATTTTTATGCTGACATCTAATCCATTATCTTTATATAAATCAGCCCCTAAAGCTTGATAGAAACCGCCGTGTTCCGCCTGTGCGTACCAATTGGTGACAAAGTTAAATGGAGTTTGATCAGCCGTTGCATTGGTTGATAAAGCCATTGACGCGGCTAACGCAGTGAGTCCAATAACTCGATTACGTACTGACTGTTGCTTACTTTGGTTCATATCGTTCCCTCTTTATTGACTAAAATAATGTTTAAGTAATATTTGAATAGCCGGTTCTCAATGAAAGCTATTTTTGACTATGGACATAACCGTTGAATTGGCTTTTACCCCAAGATTGATACTCTCGTTTTACCCATTGCGCATTATGGATTTCAGTTATCGCTGTCGCCCATTGCGTTGCTAGATCACTTAATAACTGTTCACCTTGTGCTAAAGTTGCGGCACTCGGGTCACCAATGACACCAGATGGCCCAAAATCGATACTTGCCCAGGCTGCAGCCGGACGGCCACTGGTTAATGTTGGGCAGGGAAAAGGTTCAGGGTAATGTGCTTCAGTGCGATCCATATGCACTGAATCAGGTAATAGCGCCATCATGATTGATGTTTCACCGTGTCCGGCATGCATTGATAATTGCTTCTCTTTCTCAGAAATAAAGTCATCGTTATGCGGTAAACTCCACACGTCACGCGCAATCACCATAAAGTCTCCATGACGTAAACGTAGTTCGCGTGCCGCCATCTCTAAGGGCTGTGGTTGACCACCATGAGCATTAACCATCAACAACTTTCTAAACCCTGAGCGATATAATGACTCCCCCAGTTCCTGAATCGTATGTAGCAGCAACTCTCCGGTCAGCGTTAGGGTGCCAGGAAAGTGCAAATGTTCATCGGACTTACCATAACTAATAGCAGGAATACCGTAAGCAGAAATATCGTCGGGCAATAAAGCTAAGGCATGACCAACAACACCCGCTGAAACAGTGGCATCAACCGAGCAAGGAAGGTGAGGACCATGTTGTTCTATTGCCCCAACTGGCAATACGATAACCACATTGTCTTTGTCTTCCATTTGATCAATTTCAGGCCATGTCAGGTAAGGAAGAAAACGTTCTGATGGCGTATAAGCATGTAGCATAATAATCTCTCTATAATGATGTTAAAGGTAAGTAAGCAGTTGCTTCCACTTCAATTAAAATATCTTCACTTGGTAGCATGGCACTCACTTCCACTATGGTTGAGATAGGTGGCTGATCAGGGAAAAATTGATCTCTGACCTGACTAAAAAGTGGAAAATGATCCAGGTTTTTAAAATATTGAACGAGCTTAAATACATCGCTCATTTGCCCACCCTGTTGTTCAATGTGTTGGCGAATGCTATCTAGCACATACCAGCTTTGAGACAAGATAGCCTGCTGTTTAAAGTCAGCTGAGAACTGCCCAGTACGACCTATTGCATTGGCTGCTTCCACTGGAATATCATCAAACCCTTGCACTATTATTCTTTTCTTCGGATCAACGGCGATCACTCCAGAGAAAAAGATAAAATCACCTACACGTTTAGTTGCTGCATAGCGCGCTAATGGCGCACCTTTCCCGGTGCTTTGTTGATCTACTATAGGTTGTTTCATGAGATATCCTTATGGTCATTAAAAAGTGGAACCACAGCTTGTTTATTTGGTTTGATCACATAACCACCGCGAATAAGTAAACGCTCTTCACCACTTGGCCAGCTCCAAACATCTTTATTATCAAACACCACAAAATCAGCACTTTTACCTATTAAGTTAAAGGCGTTAAGTTCGCTAGATAAGTAGTTAGCATTACAAATAGACTGAGACCAACGGTCAAACACATGGCTTAATTGCGCGCCATAAGTTGCTAAACGCAATGCTTCAATCGGGTCATATTCTCCAAAACTACAAAAGGCATCTTGTACATTATCTGTGGCTATCATGGTTGGAATATCTCGACTTTTTGCTTCCTTAAGGAGCGTTAAACCAAGTAATTTAGGGGTACGATCAACTTCTGCGTCCTGCAGCAATAGATTGGTTGTTGGTAAAGAGATCAAGGTAATAGGTTGTTGCTGAATACGATCTAATAATGAGGTTGCTAATGAGGTTTCACATGAACTCAGTGCGCAGACATGCCCACACACGATACGTCCACGGAAAGAAACTGTTTCTAAACAATCCAATAAGCAAATTAGCCCCTGAGGCTGGTCAGCAAGCTCTTCATCAATATGTAAATCTAAATCTATATGTAACTTTGCAGCTTGTTTAATTAAATATTCAAAGGCATCTGCATCAAAGTTAACGCTATGTATAAAACAGCCCATAATGCCATTACCTGTAGCGCTTACTTGCTGAAGTATAGTGTCAGTATTGTTGCTATCAGCGAGCAGTGTTAAGGGAACTAATGCAACCTGCTCAAGGTGAATTTTATGTTGCCAACTTTTCGCTAATGCTTGCAATACATGCCAAGCCGCAGGTGCTTGCTCATTATCCCAATCAACATGTGTGCGCAGGTACGCTACCCCATTTGCATAGGCTTGTTGCAATGCCTGCTCAACACGTTGCCATAGATCATCATGACTCCATTTAGATTTATCTTGCTGCATTGCTTCAATAGCACCTAATAAACCCGGGGTGACATCACCTATACGATGACGGGTAAAAGTTTTATCGAGATGAGCATGCGCCTCTACTAAACTTGGCAAGCATAAAGCGCCATCAATATTGATAGACTCAATCACATCACTTGGCAGTATTGGCGTTAGTTTAGCAACAGCTCCAGCACTCACTTCAACATGAGCGAGCTGCGGTAACCCATTTAACAATGGCCAATCTGTTGGTAATAGCCATTCAGGTAAACGTAAATTAGTTAACCATTGAGGCACAGGCGTTGTTATAGAAGAAGACATCATTACAGCTCCAAGGTTAGGCTTTGAGAGTGGCAACCCCCACAGCATAAGGCGATATACTCATCTCGTTCGGTATCTTCTAAGCATTGATCTCGGTGAATAGGCTCCCCATCACTCCACTCTACTAAGCAACTTCCACAAATACCCTGCTCACATACGGTATCCACTTTTATTCCAGCTTTATGTAATGCATCAACCATGCTTTCTCCCGTAACAACAGAAATACGCTGTTCACTTTGACGTAGATATAATTCAAAACTATCGCTATCAGCAGGCGTGCTAATCGGTGTAAATCGCTCTTCATGCCACTGTTCAAGTGGTAATGGATCATGAGATGAAACTACACACTGATCTTTTACTAATTCAATAAATCCATTTGGACCACAACAATACACATCAACCTTTTTCGGCAAATTAGCTAACAAAGCAGCAAAATTAAATTCAGCTCGGCCAGATAGGCACAGTTGAACAGACCAAGGTTGAGACGATAACTGTGCTGAAAAAGGCAAATTAGCTTCTCCACTGGCACAAGCAACCAAGGTAAAGGCTTTATGCTGAGCAGTTAAAGTATGTGCCATCGCGAGCATAGGGGTTAAGCCAATACCAGCTCCGATTAATAGATGGTGTTCCGCCGTTTCTGATAATGGGAAATAATTATTAAGCGAGCTAATAGTAAAAACAGAGCCAATTTCAGCTAGTTGATGAAATGCTTTCGAACCACCACGTCCATGATCTTCTCTTTTAACCGCAATATCGTAATACGCTGCTGCATCACTTGGGTCACTGCATAAAGAGTAGGCGCGAGTGAAATCATCGTTTATAACAACTTCAATGTGTGCGCCAGCTGAAAAGCTTGGTAAAGCATCTCCGTGAAGTGACACAAAGCGATAACGGCATATTGAGCCTGTTAATACTTCCACTTCTGATATGCGCACTTGTATCTTTTTATCTTCAGTCATACACCAACCAATTAATTTGTCCGATTGGACAAATTAATTGCATGTTTAATGCCAACAATTGAATAACAGTGTATTAACAATAAAATAATGAAGGAAATAAACAGACAAACAGCAGCAAGTCTTGGCTTAACAAATAAGCCAATAAAAAGGGATTTTAATATCGAAAAATAATGTTATGGAGGTGTTAAACCGCAGCCTAATAAAATGAGATCATTAAGCTCTTTTCTTACTTTTTCTTGTAACACAGGATCCTCTAAAGATCCCTCTAGTATCACTTCAGCTTGTAGCGCATAATCAGCGTAGTACTGGGTTAATGCCCATATATTCATCATTAACAGGCGACCATCTAAAGCGCGAATTTTTTCCTCTTTAATCCAACCATTAATCACTTCTATATTACTCGACATACGAACCATGGCATCGGGCCAAAATTGCGACAAACTTTTACCACCACTAATAATTTCAACAGTAAAAATACGAGATAATTCTTTATTCTGAAGAGCAAAATTAAGCTTCAAATCAATGTAATGAGAAATGATATCTGCAGGCGATGACGATTTTTGGCTATCAAACTCAAATATCTCTCCCCAAGCTTCAAATAAAGTCCCTAACACTCGTTGATAAAGCGCTTCTTTACTACCGATATAATAATGTAATTGTGACTTAGCAAGCCCCGCACGACGGGCTATAGCCTGAGTTGATGCGCCAATATAGCCATGTTGACTAAACTCAGTTATCGCCGCATTAAGGATATTTTTATTTATCTCTAAGCGATTTATTTTGCTCTGCATAATGACTCTCTCAATAAAAATGCATGCACTAAAAAAGTACATAAAAATAAATTTTGCACCATAACAAAACGTACTATTTCCGTTATTTTGATAAGGGTTATACCGATTGCATTAAATAAGTGTTCTAAATTTTTCGAAAGAAAATGACTTAGTTCAAGGCGTAATTTAAGCCTTTCGACGATTAACTTCGTTAATAGTCTATCGGAGAATTAACCAAAAGATGTTAATTCTTTAATAGTTATTCTATTTGCAAAAATTACAACAAAGAAATAAGTTCTTTTAACAAGTAAAATAGATCTGTTACTTAGTGTGAT
>NZ_QOCB01000026.1 GCF_003318165.1 Psychromonas sp. B3M02 | reverse complement strand
CTGATCTAAATTTTGCGCCGGAAAAATGGCTTAGTTTGAGGCGTAAGTTGATGTAAATGGTTGTTCCCTATACGAAACTTACAACGAAAAAAAAGTTGTTTTAACAAGTAAAATAGATCAGTTACTTACTATGATTGGTATAAATGATGGTTTAAATTTTTAGAGTCTCTGTTTATACCAATCACACTGATTAATTGATCTATTTCTTTTGTTAAAATAACTTATTTCATCGTTGGCGGAGTACTTTGCAATACAATCAATGAGGTGTTATTCGTTGCTTGTAAACTTGTCCTAAAGAGATGCGGGGCCGGACCTTGATTAAAAGTAGAAAAATTGAGCAGATAACTGTGGTTATGATATTGTAGATGAAATAATCACTTAAAATTCAGGAGGATATTTTGAATCAGCTTATTAATATTATTATTTGTATTTTCTTACCACCACTGGCGGTATTGTTGAAGTTTGGATTAGGAAAGGATTTTCTAATTAACTTAATTTTAAGTATTTTCTTCTGGGTGCCAGGGATCATACATGCGTTATGGGTAACGACTCGTTAAGCGCTTAAGCTTAATCCCTTTAATGCGTAATAAAAAAATGCCCCAGTCACAAGATGGCTGGGGCATTTTTATTTCTATGATGACTACTATTATTTAATAGTGAATTTTATGTCTGCATCGCGTAATAAGTATAAAGCGAAACAGGCTGCCCACATCGGCCAAGCTGCAAAAAATAGTAAGCTATTAAACGGATCTGCATATTTTGCAAAAGCAGAAAGTGTAGAGCCGCCATGCATTAAAAATATTAGCCCGTAAGTAAAGCGCTTCTTAATGCCGGTTACAAAAGCTAATACTAACAGTAACTGCAAGGCTCCTATTAAGTAACTTATTAAGTCGCTACTCCCTAGCCCATAATATTTTTCAAATACTACAACTGAATGACCAGGGTTTACAAACTTATCCATAGTCCAAACAAACATAACAATGAAAACACCCAAACGCAGTGCGAATAAGCTAGTTTGTAGGCGCTCTGTTAATGCGGGTGAAAGAGATTGAGACATTAAAACTTCCTTGATTAAAAGTGCTAGATATACCAATAAAAAACCCAGCGGGAAGGCTGGGCTGTTATTAGTGCAATATATTACTTAATAGTAAATTTCACATCTTCATCACGTAGTAGATAAAGGGCAAAACAAGCTGCCCACATTGGCCAAGCAGCAAAGAACAATAGGTTGTTAAAGCCATCTATGTATTGGTTATAAGCAGATAACGTTGATGCACCGTGCAATATGAAGATTAAACCGTATGTTAAGCGTTTTTTCACACCTGCTAAGAACGCCAGAACCAATACTAATTGCACAGCGCCTAGTACATAAACCGCAATTGTACTTGAGCTTATACCATAAAATATTTCAAATACTTTAGCTGTATGACCAGGGTTAACGAATTTATCCATCGTCCACATAAACATTACAATAAATACACCTAGACGCAGAGAAAATAGAGCGCATTCCAAGCGGCTTTTAGTGTTGGTAGATAGAGTTTGAGACATTGATTTTTCCTTAGAATTTTAAAAATTTTAGTTTGGAATAATCAAAGACCTTGAAAGATTCGATTTAATTTCACAATTTTAAAATTTAATTTGAGAAAGGTTCAAAGAACCTATTTTTATTACTAATTAATCTATAGGTTGGTGGAAGTTAATGAGGAGTCGAAGTATCTAAAAGAAGGAATAGTTGCACAGCACATAAAGTGCTCGCAACTATTATTGATGTATTAAAGAGCTGATGTATGTAATTACCGACTTGCTACACAAGAACAAGTGATATTGATTGACTCTTTTTTACATCAAGGTTATTTAGCTGAACGTCTTGATGATTGGCGACGACGCCCTTTTTGTGCTTTCTTAGGTGCGTAAGCGGCATCAGAGTTAGGTACTACTAATTTAGGCTCAAACCCTCCAATAACTTCACGTTTAATAAAGTAACCTAGGTGTTGTTCAATGGCGCATAAGTTACGGAAGTCATCTCTTGAGACGAATGAGATCGCTTCTCCTGCAGCACCTGCTCGACCTGTACGGCCAATACGGTGTACGTAGTCTTCTGCCTCATCAGGTAGATCGTAGTTAACTACTCTTTCTAAATCATCGATATCAATACCACGCGCCGCAATGCCGGTTGCGACTAAGAATTGAATTTTACCTGCTTTAAACTCTTCCATTAATTGCTCACGCATCGCTTGGCTACGGCCACTATGAAAAGATTCAGCTGCAATTTCGCGTTTTTCTAACTGGCTAACTAATTTAGCTGCGCCGCGTTTTGTTTCAATGAAGATCAAAGCCTGTTGCCATTTATTATCATGAATTAAATGACCTAATAATGCTGACTTAAACTCTTTATCGACGGTAATTAAGTGTTGTGCAATTTTGGGTACAGTTACATTTTCTGGCATAATCGAAATCTCAACAGCATCGGTTACCGCTGTTCTTGCAAGAAAGCGCACTTGCTTTGATAGAGTGGCTGAAAACAATAGGTTTTGACGTTGCTCTGGTAACTTTTCAACGACTTTATTAATGTCGCTAATAAAGCCCATATCTAACATACGATCAGCTTCATCAATGACTAAAATCGTTGTTTCGTCAAAATGAATAGCGCGACGCGTATACATATCCAATAGGCGCCCAGGTGTTGCCACTAAGATATCAACACCTTCAATTAAACGCTGTTTTTGTGGCTCGATATCAACACCGCCATACATGGCCATCGAAGTGATATTGATGTGCTTAGCATAATGTTGAATGTTCTCTTCAACTTGGATAGCAAGCTCTCGTGTAGGCGTTAAAATAATCGCATGCACACGCTTAGGACGAACCATTGGCGCATCAATTAATTTTTGTAAAATAGGCAAGACAAAACTAGCTGTTTTACCAGTGCCAGTTTGTGCAGCGGCAATCACATTTTTGCCGGCTAATACTTTAGGTATCGCCTTTTCTTGAATAGGCGTTGGTGCTTCATAACCTTGTTCAGTTACGGCTTGTACAATTGGGGCACTTAACCCAAGCGATGAAAATGACATACTCTTCTCTCATTAAAACAATAATGGCCAGTTAAACTGACCATTATAAGGTGATTCTATTGAACAATGGTGCTGAATCAAATCGACTCACATGACCATTTTCATTAAGGTATTAAGCTAATTTCTTTGCTTCTTCTTGACTTGCTAGGTACTCGTTATAAGTTCCTTGGAAGTCGATGACTTGTTTTTCTTTAATATCAATAATACGTGTTGCTAGTGAAGAGACAAATTCGCGGTCGTGACTGACAAAAACTAACGTACCTTTAAACTCTTTTAATGCATTATTTAAGGCATCAATGGCTTCTAAGTCCATGTGGTTAGTAGGTTCATCCATCACTAATACATTGACATCTTGCATCATTAATTTACCGAATAGTAGACGGTTTTTCTCACCACCTGAACAATTACGTGCTTTTTTATTAGCATCATCATCAGTAAATAATAAGCGCCCTAAAATACCGCGCACCATTAAATCGTTATGTTTGCTGGTACGCCATTGACCCATCCAATCCATTAACGTTAAATCATTATCAAAGTCTTTTGAGCTATCCTGTGGACAGTAACCGATAGAGGCATTTTCAGACCACTTAACTACCCCTTCGTTATGTTGTAAGTCATTGACTAAACAACGCATAAAGGTCGTTTTACCGACACCATTCTCACCAATAATAGCCAGTTTAGCGCCGGCTTCTAATATGATATCACCACCGCTAAATAAAGGACCTTCATCAAAACCGTGACCTAAGCCTTCTAATACTAGTGCTTGGCGATGCATTTTTTTACCTTCATCAAACGATAAAGAAGGGTGAAGACGACTGGTTGCTTTCACTTCATCCAGTTTGATCTTATCCATTTTCTTTGCACGAGAGCTGGCTTGTTTCGCTTTAGAGGCATTAGCACCAAAACGGTTTACAAAGTCTTGTAGTTCGTCAATTTCTGCACTTTTCTTCGCATTCTCAGATAAGAGTTGCTCACGGATTAATGATGATGCTTCTAGGAAGTATTCATAATTACCCGGATAAATACGTAACTCACCGTAATCGATATCTGCCAT
The DNA here is from genome assembly GCF_003318165.1 of Psychromonas sp. B3M02. Classification (GTDB taxonomy): domain Bacteria; phylum Pseudomonadota; class Gammaproteobacteria; order Enterobacterales; family Psychromonadaceae; genus Psychromonas. The sequence goes on along the minus strand of NZ_QOCB01000026.1, from coordinate 30,030 downwards.
GTGTGTACATACTGAGTTTAAGAAGTGACGGTCATGAGAAATAATAATCATAGTACAACGACGTTTATTTAACTCGTCAGACAACCAGTTAATGGTATTGATATCCAAGTTATTGGTTGGCTCATCCAGTAATAGTAAATCTGGGTTAGCGAATAATGCTTGTGCTAATAACACACGCAGTTTCCAACCTGGCGCAACTTGCTTCATTAAACCAAAATGAAACTCTTCTTCAATACCTGCGGCTAAAAGGATATCTCCAGCACGACTTTCAGCTGTATAACCATCCATTTCAGCAAACTCACTTTCTAGTTCACCTACTTTCATGCCATCTTCTTCTGACATCTCAGGTAAGCTATAGATACGGTCACGCTCTTGTTTTACTTTCCATAGCTCTTTATCACCCATGATCACCGCATCAATAACCGTATACTCTTCAAAGGCAAACTGATCTTGGCTTAACGTACCCATCTTGATACCTGGATCTAAAGATACATTACCTGCACTTGGCTCTTGTGCTCCGGTTAGAATTTTCATGAAGGTTGATTTTCCGCAACCATTTGCACCAATTAAACCGTAACGGTTGTAGTTACCAAATTTGGCAGAAATGTTTTCAAATAAAGGCTCAGCGCCAAATTGCATTGTAATGTTTGCGGTAGATATCAAAATCAAGATTCCATCAGTTAAGAGTAGTTTGATACGCAAAATAGCATTATCAAGCTACAGAAATATTTAGGTCGGGCAGTATACAGATTAAGCAGCGAAAATATCGAATTATGTGATTAAAAGCAGCGTTTTTTTGGTTTATTTTTAATCAGCTTTATTTATACCTTCATGATTAAACAATAATTGTAGGTTTTTATTTTAGGGGTGCTTTTATTTTTAAGATTGTTAAGTAAGTATATCTAACCGATTAAAGTAATTTTTTATTGTTTTTTTTGTGGTGACTAGTACAGAATCATTGGTTGCTTTGGTGCTATTTATCATTTTTGGAAGTGGTTGGGTACTTAGCCTGATTGGTGTTGTTTTTTATCAAAGAACACGAGCTGGTTGGGCCTATATAGTCGTTATGATTGGGTTTTCTACCTATATTCCCATTGGCTTGCTTGGAGTATTAGGGCTACATAGTGATCGTAAAGAAAGAGATGAAAAAGCGTTTCTTGAGTGGCTTGCGGCAAAAAGAGCAATGACAAGCAATAAAGTAGATAATTGAATGATGTGAATTAAGCAAGGAGCTAAACATACACTTTATTAGTATAGCTCCTTATTTTTATTTACAAACCTTGCTGGTACTGAGCATTGGTCGACACTGGAATTAAATTAGTCACTGTGACTTCTGCTTGTTGATCACCGGCTAGGAAATCTTCAAAGTATTTAATTAACTCTGCTTTATCTTGTTTCTCTTTTGAGCCTGAACCGATATCGGTTAGGTCAATAAAGAATTCATCAAATAAGTTTGAGAAGTCTTTAATTGCTTCAAAGTTTAAAAATTGTTCGTGGTTGTAAATACTTGGGTAACCACCGAGTTGTTTATCAACGGCAAATGAAATGCCTTTGACATTGGTAATGGTCGTGGCTTTTTGACACTTCAACATACAACCATCTTCGATACTCGGCTTGTTACAACCAACGGTTTGTTGGAAGAAACATTGGCGACTAGTCATCATCAAAATAGGGTGGTAGATGCTGTATAGCATTTTGAAGTTAGCTGGACGTTTGATGTTTTTAATTTGATTGCGGTTAATCTCATTTGAGATAAATGCACCTGCACAGTTTAACTCTTCTTGCATGGTTAATAATGCGTAAGAATTAGTGGTGTTTAAAAACGGACCTGCTATCCATTCAATACCCATTTCAAAAGCTTTATAAGCAATACCTGTATTGTTAGTAACAATGCGCTCTGGCTTTAATTCCTCTAAAATACGTACGGCTTCGATGTAATCTTTACCAATTAATACTGCTGGGAACCATGGAATGAAACGTGGATTACGAGCTAGAATATCACGTTGTTTATTACAGCGTTTTTTAAAGCTTTCAGGGAGTTTAAAGTAGATATCTGCCTCTGTTAAGTCTCCAAGATAAGCATCCTTTTCATCACTGATCAATATGGATAGTGTTGGTTGTTCATTGAGTTTTGGATGAGATGTTAATGCAGGAATAGTCACCGCAGGTATCACTTCCTTTTCACCATTGAGATAATAAGCGACTTTATTTTTAACGTCAGTTAACTCTTTAAAAGGAATGGTTAAACCTGAGTCTAATCTTGAGAAATCAAACTCAGCGACGTTATAACGGCTATTTTTAAAGCTTTTAAAACGCTTCGCAATGGCTTCCTCTGTAACGGCAGATTGCTCTGATTTAATTAAGTTAGAATTTGATTCTACGATAATGGTTTTTTGGTCGATAACAATTGTTACTGTAAATGGTCTATCTAACTGCCCAGAAAAACTCAGTGAAAGGTCACTTTTGTCGATCTTTAAAGTGGCAACTTTTGCAGCGACCTCATCTACTATTTTGTTTTTGTCATCACGTAGAATATCTTGCGCTTCTTGGATTTGTACCACAGAAATAGCATTACTTTTTTCATTGGCATGGGTAAAGCTGTTATCGCGTGGATTATCGATAAACATATCTTTGGTTAAGTTGCCTTTTAAGAATGAATTGGTGAAGTCTCGGTTAAACACTTTATATAAAGCTGAATCATCTGCTAATAATTTGCCTGTATCAACAAATTGATTGATCTGCTGACGCCAGCTATCAACCACGGTATGTACGTATTGTGCACCTTTAATACGGCCTTCAATTTTTAATGAGTCAACACCAGCATCGACTAGTTCAGGTAAGTCGAACCAAGCTGAGTTATCTTTTAAGTTAAGTGGGTATTTGTTACCTGCATTGGTTTCTTCATATTCATCACGACAGGCTTGACTGCAACGACCACGGTTACCAGAATTACCGACACTCACTGAGCTTGAGTAACATTGACCCGAAAAGGCAATACATAGTGCGCCATGAACAAAGACTTCGGTTAATACATCATTGTCGTGAGCTAATGCAGTCAGACTTTTGATTTCAGATAGATTTAATTCACGTGATAAGTTGGCGCGTGTCGCCCCGATTTTAGCAAGGAACAGTACTTGACCTTCGTTATGAGTGGTGAGCTGAGTAGAGGCGTGAATATGTAGGCTTGGGAAGAACTTTTTAACTAAGTTGAATAAGCCAAGATCTTGCACAATGATCCCATCAATACCAGTATTTACTAACTGGTTTAATAACTTAGTTAATGCAGGCAATTCATGCTCTAGGATAACGATATTTAGGGTTAGAAAAACCTCACACTGATATTCATGTGCTAATTTGATGATCCCAACTAGGTCATCAAAAGACAGGTTTGCAGCACGGTTACGAGCATTAAAAATATCTAAGCCACAGTAGATGGCATTAGCCCCTGCGATAATGGCGGCTTTAATGGCATCAACATCACCACCAGGGGCTAACAATTCAATTTTTCTACTCATTCTCTTCACCGTCTATTTAATATATTACTTTGGGCGGGAGTTTACCTTTATATCACTACATTTACTATGGCATTACATGGCGAGGTCGATTGAAAACTGGTTTAGGCACTCTTTATATATAGCCATATTTTTAATTAATAGGGGGTACTTTTTAAGTAAACAGGATCATTGTAAATAAATTCATCGCTTTAATTGCTGTTTTTCTACTTTTATCTCCTTTTTATTTTGATTTGTCTACTACAATAGAGGTATTCAAGGAATGAAGAACAATAGCAGCAAGGAGCAGTACATTGTTAAATACTATAGGTAAAAGCATTAGAATTAAATTATCACTATCCATTGGGTTAGTGTTTATCTCTTTAATTCTAGTTGTCGTTGCTTACAACTCTATTACCTCTAAATTAACCGATGGTATAGAAACGGAAGGGCATCGTTTTATTCCCGCGTTATCTCTTGTATTAAATGCAGATAGAGACCTGTATCAAGCTTATGTCGCACAGCTTGAGTATCTACATGAAAATGATCCCTCTTTTAAGAAAGACTTTGAAGAAAATGCTCAGCAAACAACGGATAAAATGCAAGAGTATCGGGAGTTATTATCGGGTTATCCTGAGATAATAGATAAATTAACTGGCTTTGATCTGAGTTATGACATTTGGAAAAAAGACTCTGATGAATATTTTCATTTATTTGCTCAAGGTAAAAAAGAAGAAGCAGAGGAATTACTGTTTACAATTAATCGACAACATTTCTCAGAGTTAAGGGATATTCTTGATACCGCAGGTGAGCTGCTCTATAAAGAATCTCAAGTAACAATTGACGATGTTAACGCGGAAGTGAATAGTCATAAATTTTGGTTACTATGTTTTATTATTTTTGTGGTGATTGTATCGGCAGTATTAACTTATTTAGTACCAAAAGTTTTAGTAGGTGGGATTGATGATTTAACTGCGCGTATTAAGCAAATCCGTGAAGGAGATGGTGATCTCACGCAGCGCATTTCGTCTCAAAGAGCAGATGAATTAGGTGATCTTGCCAATGAATTCGATTTATTTGTAGGTAAGTTGCAGCACTTAATTGCGTTAATTAAAGAAAACAGTATTTCGTTAAATAGCAATGCAAAAGGGTTGAGAGATATGTCTGTTTCTAGCAAAGACTTGAATGTATCACAACATCAAAAAATTGAAGCTATTGCGACCGCTGTTAACCAATTCAGTGCGTCTATTCGAGAAGTCGCTGAAAATACCTTACATGCCTCGACAGCAACTAATGAAACGACTGAGATGACTAATAATGGCATGGTATTAATTGATCAGTCCGTTCAAGATGTGAAAGAGCTGTCACAATCAATACAACGAGCGAATGACGATATTACAACACTAACAGAAGAGTCGAACAATATTGCGGTGGTGTTGGACGTTATTCGTAATATTGCTGATCAAACTAACTTATTAGCACTCAATGCAGCCATTGAAGCGGCGCGTGCAGGTGAGCATGGCCGAGGCTTTGCAGTAGTTGCCGATGAGGTTCGCTCTTTGGCTAGCAAAACCCAAGAATCGACTAATGAAATTCAACAGATGATTGGTAAACTTCAAGCCGGTGTGAAAAACGCAGTGGTGTCCATTGAAGACGGCTTTGATAAAGTACACCAAAATGTAAAATCCACTGAACAAACGCAAACTATGTTCGAAAATATCAAAAACTCTACCAATTTAATTAGTGATATGGTGGCTCAAATTGCTACGGCTACTGAACAACAAGGGAATGTATCGGAGGATATTAATAGTAATTTAATAAACGTAAGTGATCAAAATAGAGAAAGCTTAGATGTTTCTGAGAAAGTCTATCAGGCATCAATTGAACTGAACGATTTATCAGAACAACTCAGTGACAATGTCATTCAGTTTAAAGTGAATTAAGCTTGTTTAAGCCTTATTTTATCATATCCGTTACTTTAGTCATTGTCTGCTATTGGAGTTTAGGGCTAAACTAAGATTCGCCCAGCCCATCTATTTATAATATTGAATGGATGGGTTACTTTCTCCATACAAGGACAAAATTATGATTCAAGTCGGTCAAAAATTACCAGCAGCAAACGTAAGCCAATTAACCGCTGATGGCATGCAATCTCATGATGTTAATGAGTTATTTTCTGCTAAAAAAGTCGTGTTATTCGCTGTTCCCGGAGCATTTACACCAACTTGTTCAGAAGCACATTTACCAGGTTATGTAGTACTTGCTGATAAGCTGAAAGCAAAAGGTGTAGATTTAATTGCTTGTATAGCCGTTAATGATGCGTTTGTAATGAAGGCATGGGGTGAAGCACAAAATGCATCTGAATTGTTAATGTTAGGTGACGGCGATGCTAGCTTCACAAAAGCACTAGGTTTAGATAAAGATACAGCTGGATTTGGTGGCGTTCGCTCACAGCGTTATGCAATGATTATTGAAGATGGTGTTGTGACAGCTTTAAATGTTGAAGAAGCGGGTGAATTTGAAGCCAGTAAAGCCGAAACAATTTTAGCGGCTTTATAGAATTAAAAGTTCATGCTGCTTGTGTAAACTTGCAGCATGATTATTGAACCGTGTTGATCCCTTTCAGATTCGTTTTATTGAACATCTATATATTGATGTAAATTAGGGAAGTAACAGACAACCTCAACACCTTCTGCTTTGGCTTGTTCAAATAGGGCTGCGTATTTCTTATCTATAAAGCTTGCTGGCTGGACGTTTTTAATTCCCGAATGTAATACTGCAAATAATAAAACACTACGGTGCCCTTGATGTTTCATCTCTATTAATTCACGTAGATGTTTTTGACCTCGTGTAGTTACTGCGTCGGGGAAATAACCATCTCCAGGTTGAACACGTTCATCCAGTAAAGTGCAACTTTTTACTTCTACATAACAGTTTGGTTTATTTTTTTGTGTTAAAAGGAAGTCGATACGGCTGTTTTCCTCTCCATATTTAACTTCTGCTTGGCAATCTTGATAACCGCACAGTGCTGGAATCTGATTTTGCTTGATTGCTTCCGCTACTAATGCATTCGCTTTAGCGGTATTCACGCAGATAAGATGTTGATCAGTAGTTAAAGTAAATTCCCAGGTGTATTGATATTTACGTTTTTTATTGTCCGAGGTGCTGTAAAAAATGGTATCGCCGGTATCACCACAACCTGTCATTGCACCTGTGTTAGCGCAATAAATAGTGGTTTCAGACCCATCTGTTAAGGTGACATCCGCTAAAAATCGTTTGTAACGTTTGATCAAGGTCGCCTTTTGCAGGGGCGTATTAAATAACATGATTGTCTTTTTCCTAACAGTTTAGTAACAAGTTTGTGATTATCTATTTACTATTTAAATGATAATCATTACCATGTAATAGTTTTAATCTATCAGCACAAGATATTATACCGATTACAATGAGTAAGTAATGCGTATTATTGTGGTTCAAACAACGGATAACATGGAGTTATTTATAATGTCTATTCAAATCGAAATCGATAAAGAAAAGCTAATGGAACTATTTGAGCTAGGTGTACTTTGCGCTGCTGATTTTCGTTGCCTTACTGCGGAGTCAAAACAAACCGTTTCTAAGGTCTGTTTGACCAGTTGCTCGAAGCGTTTACAAACCGCCGCAGCAACTATTCCTATCTCTATTCATAAACAAACACATTGATGTATCAGTAACTGTCATAATAGGACTAAACTAATCCTATTTAATCGGTTTCTGCGATTACATTTTTTAAACAGATCACGTAAACTACGCGCTTATTTTTTATGCTCAATGTTAGGTGAATCATGATACGTCTCAACCAAGTTAAATTACCGCTGGATCACAATGAAAGTGCTTTACAGCAGTTCGTATTAACAAAGCTCAATATTACTGAGCAACAGTTGGTGAATATTCATGTTTTTAAACGTGGCTATGATGCCCGTAAAAAGAATCAAATTACCTTAATTTACACCTTGGATATTACTTTAATCGATGTTGATGAAACGGCATTATTAGCCGATTTTTCAACAGATCAAAATGTCCGTATTTCACCTAATACCGATTACCAATATGTAGCATCTGCACCAGCAAACTTACAAGAGCGTCCAATTGTAATTGGGATGGGGCCTTGTGGCTTGTTTGTGGCGTTGATCTTAGCGCAAATGGGCTTTAAGCCGATTGTACTTGAACGTGGAAAATCTGTTCATGAACGTGCTAAAGATACCTTCCGTTTTTGGCGTACTAGTGAATTAAATACTGAATCAAATGTACAATTTGGTGAAGGTGGTGCGGGAACATTCTCCGATGGTAAATTATATAGCCAAGTGAAAGATCCGGGTTTCAAAGGCTTAAAAGTTAAACAAGAATTTGTTGCTGCCGGTGCACCAGCTGAGATTATTTATGTCAGTAAACCACATATCGGTACTTACAAATTAGTGACAATGGTCGAGAAAATGCGTCGTAAGATAATCGAATTGGGCGGTGAAATTCGTTTTGAAACACGTGTTGAAGAGATCAATATGGAAGTACAGGGCGACAATAAGCAAGTGACTGGTGTGACTTTACATAACGGGGAAGTGATTAACTCTCGTTATGTAGTGGCTGCGGTGGGGCACAGTGCTCGTGATACTTTCCAAATGTTGCACGATAAAGGGGTTTACATGGAGGCTCAATCATTCTCTATCGGTTTCCGAATTGAGCATAAACAGGAGATGATTGACCAAGCGCGCTTTGGTATTAATGCGGGCCATCCTATTCTTGGTGCTGCGGATTACAAACTAGTACATCACTGTAAAAATGGCCGTAGCGTGTATAGCTTCTGTATGTGTCCGGGTGGTGTTGTGGTTGCAGCAACCTCGGAAGAACATGCCGTCGTGACCAATGGTATGAGTCAATATTCACGTAGTGAGCGTAATGCAAATAGTGCGATTGTGGTAGGGATTTCTCCGGAGGACTTTAATAACGATCCACTACAGGGTGTGGCTTTACAGCGTAAACTAGAACGTCATGCTTATGTGATGGGCGGCAGTAATTATGATGCGCCTGCACAGATGGTGGGTGACTTCTTAGCGGCTGGAAAAGGTAAGCCTTTTGAGAATGTTGAACCGTCATACAAACCTAATGTGAAAATGACCGATTTAAGTGAGGCATTACCTGAGTTTGCTATTGATGCGATTCGTGAAGCGTTACCAGCTTTTGCTAAGAAAATTCGTGGCTTTGATAGTAAAGATGCAATGTTAACAGGTGTCGAAACCCGTACCTCATCACCTGTACAAATCAAGCGCGGTGCTGATTTCCAAAGCTTAAACACACAAGGTTTATACCCAGGTGGTGAAGGTGCTGGATATGCAGGTGGTATTTTATCTGCTGGTATTGATGGTATTAAAATTGCGGAAGCTGTTGCATTAAAAATGTTAGCGGACCTGACTGACTGAGCAAATATATAGATTGAGTAGTAACTAGCGTTGCTACTCAATGTTACTTTTGTTCCTCTCCTGATTACCTTAGCGATCCTGTTCATTTTTACTTCCCTCATAAAAACCTGTATATCTATTATCCTTCATTTTTTCAAAATCAAAATGGTCATTACTGTAACAACCGTCGAATTAAGGAACTGAAATGAAAATTGTTTTATTAGATGCACTCACTCTCGGTGATAGTGATTTATCTGTATTTGATACATTAGGGGAGTTAACGGTTTATCAAACAACCGATGCCCAACAAACCGCCAAGAGGTTAGTAGGGCAAGAGGTGATCATTACTAACAAGGTGGTGATCACTGCACAACATATGGCTGAGAATCCACAATTGAAACTTATTTGTATCTCTGCAACAGGGACTAATAATGTTGATTTAGAGGCTGCGAAAAAAGCAGGGGTCGAAGTTAAAAATGTCTCTGGATATTCTACGGAAAGTGTCAGCCAAGCGACTTTCTCTCTGTTATTCCAACTGTTACATCAAAGCCGTTATTATGACCAATATATCGCAGATAAAAAATGGTGCGGCAGCTCTGTATTTACTCATATTGAACGTCCTTTCTTTGAAATAAAGGGAAAGCGTTGGGGAGTGATAGCAATGGGCGAGATTGGCCAGCGTGTTGCTCAACTAGCTGGTGCCTTTGGTTGTGAGGTTTGTTATTACTCAACATCGGGTAAAAATAGCCAACAGAATATTCCGCAGGTAGATTTAAAAACACTATTAAGCGAATGTGATGTGATCTCTATTCATGCGCCACTTAATGCGCAAACAGAAAACTTGATTGGTGCAGAGGAGTTAAAACAATTAAAGCCTGGTGCCATTATATTAAATTTAGGGCGAGGCGGCATTATTGATGAACAAGCGATGGCCACTGCTTTAGATACCCAGGACCTTTATCATGGTACTGATGTATTAGCGGTAGAGCCGATGCTTGTTGACCACCCTTATCTTTCTGTCAAAGCAGCTCATCGATTAGTTGTTACGCCACATACAGCTTGGGCAAGTGTTGAAGCTCGTGCTTGTTTAATTGAAAAGGTTGCTGGCAATATCCGCACATTTTTAAGCTAATTAAAGCCAAACCCAAAAATGCCCGATTTTATCATTGATAAAATCGGGCATTTTAATCTGCAAAACATTTAGTAAGTGAATGTTAAATGTTTAACCTGGGAAGAAAATTAGCTTAACTAAGAATAAGATAGCTAGGAACCACACGCTCATGCTTAAGTCTTTTGCTTTACCGCTTGCAATTTTGATCGCTGCATAAGCAATGAAACCAATTGAGATACCGTTAGCAATTGAGAAGGTGAGTGGCATCATGATCGCAATAATCACTACCGGTGCAGCTTCAGTAATATCATCCCAGTTGATGCTCTTAAGGCCACCAACCATCAATACTGCAACGTATAGAAGCGCCCCAGCAGTTGCGTAAGCGGGTACCATACCTGCTAATGGTGCAAAGAATAATGCCAATAGGAACAATACACCAACGACTACAGCCGTTAAGCCCGTACGGCCACCTTCAGCAACACCTGCAACACTTTCAATATAACTTGTTGTAGTTGATGTTCCTAAAACAGAACCAGCCATTGACGCACCACTATCGGCTAATAACGCACGGTTTAAACGTGGTAGGTTACCGTCTTTATCAAGTAGTTTTGCTTTATCTGCTACGGCGATTAAGGTACCTGATGTATCAAATAGGTCAACAAACAGAAAAGCAAATACGATGCTGATCATACCTACGTTTAGTGCACCTGCGATATCCATTTGCATAAAGGTTGGAGCAACACTTGGTGGCATAGAAACAATACCTGCATATTGCACATCACCCATAATAAGGCCAATGATAGTCACTAATAAAATAGCAATCATGACCCCACCTTTAACGCGGAAGTGAGCGAGTGCGATCGTTGCAATAAACGCTAAAGAAGCTAGCGCCGCTGGTAGTGCTGTAATGTCACCTAAACCGACTATGGTTGCAGGATTACCGACTACAATACCGGCGTTCTTTAAGGCAATTAATGCTAGGAATAAACCGATGCCCGCTGCAATCCCTTTACGCATCGGTAATGGAATTGAGTTAATGATCCACTCACGAATTTTGAACAAACTAAGTAAAGTAAAACAAACACCCGATAAGAATACAGCACCTAGTGCCACTTCCCAGCTGTATCCCATGTGTAGTACTACTACATAAGAGAAGAATGCGTTTAAGCCCATACCTGGTGCTAAAGCAACCGGATAGTTTGCGTATAACCCCATAATGAAACAACCTACTGCAGCAGCCAAACAAGTTGCTACAAATACTGCCCCTGAATCCATTCCTGTAGCAGATAGCATTGATGGGTTAACAAAGATGATGTAAGCCATGGTTAAGAAGGTGGTGAAGCCTGCAACAATTTCTGTTTTCACATTACTGTTGTTTTCGCTCAGTTTAAATAATTTTTCTAACATAATTTTTCCGTTACTAGCTGGTGTGAAGGTCTGGTTCCGTGAGACCTATAAAGTTAAAAGTTGAGTGTAAATTTTGGTAAGCGCGTAGAATAACCGATTTTAATCTGAGTGTAATTACATTATTGAACGGGACGAGTTAATTTCAGTAAGTTGTTATCGCCATTATATTAAATAAGTGCGCTAAATTTTGTATGGAAAATATGGTTTAGTTTAAGGTGTAAATGTAGGTAAATGGTTGGTATTAATAAAAAACTGGCCGAAGCCAGTTTTTAAAAGAGGGGGGTAAGTGTTATCAATAACGCTTATTCTTCTGCTGCTTTGTGATTCATTGTTGAATCTAAACGAATGCCTTGGTCATTGATATCAACGTTAATATTCATACGTGTATCGTAATCTTTTAGGAACATCGCTTCTTCAGGAATAATTTCACCCGCTAGTTCAACGGCATCGGCGATTGGTGTTAAAATTTTCTTAGTATCAAAGGATAGTTGGTATAAGCCTTCTGCTGATAATGTTTCGAGCGATAGCTTTTCAGCTTCTTGTAACCCTTTATTACCATTGTAGATAACAAAGTGGTCACCTTTAATCGCCATTTGAGGATCTAAGTTTAATCGTGCAGAAATAGGTATTACTTTATTAAGTGATACTGCTGGGCCATTATTAGTCAAATCAATTTGTTGTAAGTCAGGAACAAACAGTTTAATCGAGTTAAACAAGGCAACTGGATTTTTAACATGAACCGCCAATAATGCATCCAAACTTTCTAAGTGAGGCTGGTCATTATTTTGTGATACTGAATAATCAAAGATTGCACTGCTAATACCTTTCACATCAGCAGCCATACTTGATCCCATACCTAACATTGCTAATGATTCTCCACTCGCATCTATTTGATATTGAATATCTGCTAACGGCTCGCATTGGAAACGAGGGTTTTTTAAGTTCGCCCAAATATCGGTTAACGCACTAGATAATTGACTAACATCTAAACCAATTGAGGTTGCGATGACATTATCATCAAAGTTTTGCGTGTAGTTAGGGATATAACCACGTAATGTTTTTAGTGCATTTAAGATTGGTTGGTTTTTACTTTCAAGTACCGCTGCAAAGCCTAATGTTGACTGTTCCTTGTTGATGTCCATTTGTGTGTAACCAAAAGCAGTACGAGGCCAATTTTGTGCTATTCCGCGTAACTCTTGTTTACAAGCTGCGCTGTGTAACAATTGGAAGGCCGTGTCTTCATCTTTAGTCATTTCTGTTAGCTGCCTAGCTAATTGGTTATCATCTTCGCTGGTGAGACCTTTGATGATCTCTACGTGGTTAATAAAACCTACGCTGCTATCGGTAAACTGGTGTTGTTGGATAATATCTTCGAGAATATGTGTATCAGCTAACGACTTGCTCGGTTTTTTTAATCCTAATGCCATTGCCAGTAAATCATCTGATACAAAACTACTTTGTAGGGTGATTGTTAACATCCCTTTAGATTGTGCAATGATTAGGTTAATTGGCTCACCTTTGTCATCTTCAACCATTGGATAAACTCGATATTTAAGCCCTTTTAATTCACTTTCAGTATGCGTAAAGCCAGTCTCTTGTTCGTTTTTGTCTAAGAGGTCCCAAATCGCTTGTGGATTAGCAACCTCTACTTTGAGTACAGGTAATAAGCCTAGAGTATACATATAAGCACGTATTTCATCTGCTAAACCAAAGTTACTAGCCAGTAAATCAGCATCTTTTAAGCTATCTTCATAGGTGCTTAGTAAATTGGTTAAAAAGTGTATTGAAGGAGACTCTTCACCGTATAAAGGTTCGATATGTATTGGGTGTTTCGGGTCAATCAGGTTAGGTGCTGAAGCGATATAGTCTTTAATAGGAAACGGTGTTAATTGACCTGTAAAAAACGGCGTATCAGCGGGTACGTAACTCAGTACATTATCACTTTCGGCTTGCTGCTGGTATAAGTATGCAGAAGCACCCGCGGCAATCACCGCAATAGGAATTAATATTTTTTTCACAGTTGAAACTCCATAATCTATGACGAACAAAGCGACGAAATAAGGCGCGCTTTATAAAAAGGCTTTATACCCTTTGTAATTAACCCTTCAGTAAGTACAAGGGGAGTAATATTATGTATAAGACGAGTAACTGGTTGGTCAGCTAAATTAGGCATTTGTTCATTCCAATATCTGACTTTTTGCTTTTTTCTCAACCCTTTGTGTATTAAGTTTTAGGGTATCTTAAGTCTTTTAAATTAAAGCCCAGTTGGATATCTTTTTTCAGAGAAACCAGTTGTTTAGAGAGTATCGCTTCCTGTTGCTGTTGTTGCACTTTTAATAAACGTTTATCACTGCTATTTGCAACGTCAAACATAGCATGCAAGCTAGCGTGCTCCTGTAATAAAGCCATAGCCCCTTTATTGCCGACCCCTTCAACACCTTTAATATTACTGCTGCTAATACCAGTAATTGCCCAGTAGTCTGTCAGTTGATCTATTTTCATGCCTAGTTTGTGCTCTACATAATAACTATCCATGTGAAGAGATTGAAAATAATCATAAATACTGGTGTAAGCATTAAGTAACTGATAAAAGCCTTTATCTGTTGATACAATTGTACAACGTTGTTGGCGTGCTGTTACCTTGTGTGCCAGAGTTGCAATTAAATCATCCGCTTCATCTTGCTCAGTTACTAATGATTCAATGCCCATTTCATAAAAGGCATCCTGAATATGCGGTAAATAAGCTTTTAAATCACTGGGGATGGGGTTTCTACCTTGTTTATATTCGGGTAGTAACTGATGACGCCAACTAGCTTGGTGACTATCAAAAACGCAAATCACATGACTTGGATTATGCGCCCTTAATAACTTTTGTAACGCATTACAGGCAGTGTTATTAGTGGCACTTAGTGCAAACTCTGCTTTGGCATTCTGCTTCTCTTGAATGGCGTAGATACGACGAATTAGGTTCATCGCATCTATGATTAATAAAGAGGCACTCATCTTAAGTGTTGATCTTATAACAAGGAGTGTAAACAGTGCCAGGTAACTTCATACGACCTTGGTCAATAAAGCTTTTTAATAACTTATCTACTCTTAACATTAACTCTTTTTCTCCAGTGAGTAGGAAAGGTCCATTCTCTTCAATGGACTTAATCCCTTCATCTTTTACATTACCGCCAACAATACCAGAAAATACACGTCGTAAGTTCGAAGCAAGTTGTTCTTTAGGTTGATCATGGTGTAACACTAAGTTTGCCATATTTTCATGGTTGGGGATAAAAGGTTCTTGAAAGGTATGATCTATTTTTAGTGTCCAATTAAAGGAGTAAGCATCACCAATGGCTTTACGGTACTCCTTGACGCGGCGCATCGATTTTTTAATGACTTTTGCCACAGTCGGCGCATCATCAATAATGATTTGATAATGCTCTTGAGCTTCAGCGCCTAGGGTATGCACAATGAAGTCATCAATGGCTTCAAAGTAATCTGCGCTACCTGCTGGGCCAGTTAAAATGATTGGCAAAGGCTGGCTTTTATTTTCCGGGTGCATCATGATCCCAAGAATATATAACAACTCTTCAGCTGTCCCCGGACCACCTGGGAAAATAACAATACTATGGGTAAAGCGTACAAAAGCTTCTAAGCGTTTCTCAATATCCGGTAGGATCACCAGCTCATTAACGATTGGATTTGGTGGCTCTGCAGCAATAATACCCGGCTCAGTTAACCCCACATAACGACCCGGTGCAACACGTTGTTTCGCATGACCAACAGCAGCCCCTTTCATAGGACCTTCCATGGCGCCTGGCCCACAACCAGTACAAACATTAAGTTCTCTTAAACCAAGCTGATTACCCACTTCACGGGTGTAAGAATATTCAGTTTTATCAATGGAGTGACCGCCCCAACAAACCACCATATTAGGGTCGATACCAGCCTTTAAAAGATGAGCATTACGTAAAATAGAAAATACCAAGCTGGTGGACTCTTCACTCTTTAATTTTGTGGATTGATGGGGTTGTAGTTGAGTATTAACATATAAAATATCACGCAAGACTGAGAATAAGAGATCTTGCATCCCTTTAATTAATTCACCATCAATATACGCATCTTCAGGTGGATTAATTAGCTCTAGAATAACGCCACGCTCTTGATGTAGGACGTTAATCTGAAAGTCTTTATGTTTTTCAAGGATCTCTTTACTGCTATCGGTATGGCTGCCGGACTTTAATACGGCTAACGAACAGTTTCTGAATAGTTGATAAGTTTCGCAAGAGGCGCTGTATTTTAGTTGGTTAACTTCCAGTTGAGAAAGTAGCGCCATACTGCCAACGGGGCTGATATGTGAAATCATAGCTTCTCCTTTTTTAACTCATTAAGATTAACTGAGTTAGCTGGAGAAGCCACGTAAAACTCTTGTTTTTATTGTAAATAATTGAAATAAAACAGGCTATGTCGCTAGTTTTCTCTTAATCATCGACACTTTTTTCATTTTTACCTTGTTGTATAACTTGATCTTTACCTTTTCGTTTAGCCTGATACAGTGCGGTATCAGCACGTTCAAAGGCATCATCACTTTCATCGGATGCATTAAACGCAGTAAAACCAGCAGAGATAGTGATGGTAAGGTGTTCATCTTTAAACTGAAACGGAATAGACTTGATGCGGTCACGTAATTTATTCAAAGCTACTTCTGTTTGTGTTGGTGTGATTTCAGGTAATAACAACGTAAACTCTTCTCCACCAAAACGTGCAATATAATCTGCGTTACGAATCGATTTTTGCAAGGTCTGTGCAATCACGTTTAATACCTTATCACCTGCAAGGTGACCAAACCTGTCATTAATAGATTTGAAGTTATCTATATCAATAATGGCAAGGTTAAGTGGGGTCTTATAACGTTTAAAACGAATTACTTCTGTTTTTAAACGTTCACTCCATGCTGCTCGATTAGGAATTTTAGTCAAGAAATCAATATGTAATTGTTTATTCTGTTGCTTCAAAGTTTTTTGGTAACTTTGTGTCTCGTTCTGTAATTCTTTAATTTGTCTAACCATGCTTTGGAACTTTTTACAGAACTTTTCTTCTTGTTGTTGCTCCTGTAAAGCCATTGCTGCTTTTACATTGGTTACGTAATCAGAGATTGAAGCTTGTAACTCTTCTAGTGTTTGATTTTTACTGTTTTCTTGTAATTCATCTGCACCTTGATGAATTGTTTTATAGGTCTCTTTTTGCTTTTCAAAATCTTCTTCACTGAGCTTTAAGGTTTGTGCAAAGTTTAAATAAAATTGCGTTAAGCTATCATTGAGTGTGTATAAGAAGTGGCGAGAGGTACGACGCTCTTCACGTGTACTATCAATAATAATATTAATAACTTGTAAGCAATATTGTGGTAATTGAAAAGGATCTGGATCGTTAGAAATATCAATACGTACTTTTTCTAGCTTTTTAACAAAAGCCTGACCCACATCTAATTCAAGAATCAGTAGTTGTAGTTCATCGTTGATAAAAGAGATATCAGCTTTAGTATCTGTCTCGGTACGGTTAGCGCTTTTGTTCAACTCAATCACAGCATGTTGATAAATCTTTATTAACTCTTTTAATGCATTGTGGTGTTCGCCAATAGTGTAAGGCTCTGGTGCGCCTTTCATTGTATTTATCTTATTTTTAACGGCTTCTGATAATGAATCGATTTGTTGCAGTTGTACCTGTGATTGACGTGCAACTAGTTTACCTTCGGACAACTTGTCTTCAAGGATATAAGGGGTATTTTCAAGGTGTTCGCTATATTCATCAAATAACTGAATTTCATCTTCAGCAGTGGTGGCTGATTGCAATTTTTTTAAGAATTTAAATTGGTATTTATCGATAGCTTTATCTTGTCGATAGCTCCGTTTTAATAATTGCTGCAATAACCGAGTTATTGCTTTAGATGATGACATCCGCTGATTCCTTTTATTATTATTATTTTTTAGTATCGAACAGTTTCTTTTTTAGTACAAGGCAAGGGATCTCAAATTTAACTAACGATTTAATTCTGGCCAAGAGATGGTAGTGCCAGGGTGACTACTTTTTTGTTTTACAATGCCTTTATCTATACCTGCTTGACCCAATACCCATAAGTCCCCATCAAAGAAGGCCGGTTGAATTTTTTCAATGGCATATAACTGTAACCAAGTGTTGGTATTGAGTTGATCGCGCAGTTGGCAGGCACCATATAATGCCAAGCTGGTAAGGTTTAACATTCTTTCTGGCACGATGGCACGTGATACATTGTTTAAGAATGGGAAGGCTACCACGCCACAGGCGATATCACCTGTTAAATCATGGCTTTCTGCAAAGAATTTGAAGAAGGATTCAATCTCTAACACAAAGTCTTTGGCTTCTTCATATTGCTCTTGCTCGGAAATAAATAGCAATTGATTATCACGTACTTGAGAGATCTGCGTACGTTGGTAAAAATGCGTTTTTAAGGCTTCACCTAAAGCTTCTTCAATATTTTCTGCACTAAACAGGCCCTTAGAACCATTCAGGTTATTAAGGAATGGGATATTAACCAATGCATAATACAGTGGAACACCTTGATACTGTAACTCATTCTCTTGAACTTGTACCTGGTGTGAAGGTAATTTTGAGCGCGGGTGTAACTGCAATCGATTACGTGTTGCTAACTCTAAAGCAATTAGCTTTTTATTTCGTTTAAAGATGCCTAATAGAATTGATAGGGCAATAATTAATAACAATGCAGCTATATAAGAGATATTTTTAAAGCGATTATTTTTTAACAGTAATTCGTTATTTTTTGTTTCTAGTTGAATCTGTTGTTGTGTTTGTTCTATAAGTTGGAATTGTTCGTTTATTTTTAACTGTTGTAATGCAAAGAGTTTCTCTTTGATGGCATTTTGTAAAGAGTGGAAGTTTTTAAAATGGAAGTTAGCTTGTTGGTGATCGCCTGATAGCTCATAGCTTAACGCTAACATCTCAAAGGCTTTTACTCTTAATTCAGGGAATTTATCTTTTGCCAGTGTTAATACATTTTCTAACTGCAAAATGGCTAAACCAGTATCTTGGCTACGAATATTCAACTGTGCTAATAGTAAGATAGTTTCCGTTTGCTGTTCAAGGCGATTCAGTTGCTTGAAGTGGTAGCGTGCATTTTGTAAATACTTTTGCGCTAAATCTGTATTTTTATCAAGCTCGTAGGGCATAGATGCATAAGTTCTCCCTAGCTCAAGGTAGATGTAAGCCAGTAACGTTTTATGTTTTTTCTCAACCAGCTCCATGGCATTAAAAAGATAGATTAAGGATTGATTAAACTCTTTGTTTTGACGTTTTAAAATAGCAAATTTGAGTAAGCTATCTGCCTGTTGTACATAGTTTTCTGTCGGGAGAAGCAATTCAACACGCTGACTAGCAAAGTCCATGGCACGTTTATAACGATGCTTTTGTTGGTAAAGGTTAGATAGGCTGGCGTTAATTAAGTTATTAAG
Organism: Psychromonas sp. B3M02; assembly: GCF_003318165.1. Lineage (GTDB taxonomy): Bacteria > Pseudomonadota > Gammaproteobacteria > Enterobacterales > Psychromonadaceae > Psychromonas. The sequence goes on along the minus strand of NZ_QOCB01000026.1, from coordinate 11,096 downwards.
CTTAATTAATTGTTGTTGATCAGCCATTGTTTTAGCCGTTTGAAAATTTGAAACCGCTAATTGTTGTTGGTTAATTTGGTCATAATAGTGCCCATAATAATAAGCTAACCAAGCCAGTAATTCATTATTTTTGCTGTTTTTAAGGCTTTGTTTAACTTTGCCTAACGATTCATTTGCTACTTGATATTGATGCGTCTCCAAAGCTAGTTTAGTAACACTTAAATTAACTATCTCTGGTAGGTTTGCGTAATTGGTTTTTTTGTTATCTTCCATTACTTGTAGTGAGTGCTGCATCATATTAATCAGCGTTTCATTACTTAATTGTGGGCGTTCTGGTTCAGGAATTTCACTGGCAATCAGATTTAAGGTTCTAATTTCATCTGCTGTTTCGCTAGGGTTTTTTAATAACGGCATTAATAGCGATAAACTTTTTTCGTAATTCTCTAGCTCAATGTAACAAGACGCTAATAGATGTGTAGGGGCATTATTCGGTATTCTTTTAGTAGTTAAGCGAGAATTTTTATTAATAAAGTTATCTTGTGGAGGTGGCAGAGCAGCCACTTTGTCCATAAAAGCAGTGACGTTCTTAATACAAGACACAGGTTCAAGTTCACGGTTTTTATAGCTTTCTTTAATAGATGCGGGGATTTGCGCATCACCGAGTTCTATTGCTAACACGAAGTGACTTAACGACACCAGCAAGCAACCTATAAATGCACGTAAAAAAGAGTTCATGAATACTTAAAACCTTATATGAAATTTACACCTTAAACCCCTTTAAGGTGTAACTATTGTAACAAATTTAGCGTTACTGTCGTACTAAACGGACATTGTCGATGCTAGGTGATGCCTCTGTACTACGTAATGGATTGATATCTAATCCGCCTCGACGCGTATAGCGAGCATACACTGTTAATGACGTTAAAGAACCATGTGCCATTAAATCACAAAAAATACGCTCTACACACTGCTCATGAAACTCGTTATGTTGGCGGAAAGAGACTAAATAACGCAGTAATTTTTCTTGGTCTAATTGTTTGCCTGTGTAACTAATTTGAACACTTCCCCAGTCCGGTTGGCTAGTGATCAAACAGTTAGATTTGAGCAGGTTAGAATACAAGGTTTCAGTGACCGTTTCTTCTAGACTAATATCCTGTAATAAATTTGGAGATAGTTGATATTGGTCTACTTCAATATCAAGTTCATCGATATTTATCCCAGACAAAGTGCCTAACTCATCAACTACTGTATTTAAATTCGCATTAAGTGTTACTTCTACTGGTTTTTTTGCACAGGCTGATAAATCATTGCTGAGAATCTTTTGTACCGTTTCTACCGAGTCAAACTTACTCTGGTTAAAACTATTTAGGTAAAGCTTAAATGATTTAGACTCGATTAAAAACTCACTATCGTAAGGGACTTTAACAACTCCTGTTGCAACAATAGGTTTGCCTTTGCTGTTTAACCAAGAAAGCTCATAGATATTCCATAAATCAATGCCATAAAAAGGTAAAGAGTTAGCCTCTAGGGATAATTCATTACGGTTTAAACTACGTGGCACACCTTGCAGTAAGCTATTGTCATAATGGCATTTATATTCGGTTACTTTACCGAGTGATAAACCTGTTAAGGCGACATCTTGATCATACAGTGTTGAATTTGACATTGAGTTTCTCATTTTAAAAGCAGAGGGTGTTATAAATACAAGACAAAACAGCCCGAATCGTTACAATATGTCGTATTGTAACTAAAAAGAAGAATTATTCGAACTATGAATACAGATATCCAAACTGAGTTATTAGCGTTACAGCAACGCCACCTTGCCTTATGGGAAGCAGAAAAAGGAACATTACCAACGCAGTTATTTGACCCAGAGTGGTTGTCGCCATGTCAGGTGGGCCAAGTCGTTGGTGATCAAATAACTTGGAAAGCAACACCCCGTGAGGAAAAAGCGGACTTAAAGAATATTGAAGAAGCGCTCGAAATAACCTTACATCCATCCATTGAAGTGTTGTTTTGCACCAATTATTGCGATCATTTGCCCTGTGAGTTTGATGGCCATCCCATTGAACTTATCCAAGTTTGGAATGAGCAAGATTTTTCTGGTTTGCAAGAGAACATGATTGCCCACTTTATGATGCAAAAACGTTTAAAGAAACCTGCTTCTATGTTTATTGCAACTTGCAGTGATGAGATGCAAGTGATCTCAATCCTAAATGAAACAGGTCAAGTGCAGTTAGAAACGTTAGGCAAAAAACAGGAAGCGGTGTTAGCTGAGTCATTAGCAGAGTTTCTAAGTAAGTTGACTCCAATATTGCCATAGGCTGTTTGTTTAGCGCGGGGTTTATAAAAGGGAGGGCAGTTAGTTATTAATATTAGCACTCTAGCATTGTAGCCATTACGTGTAGCCAGCAAGCAAAGAGATATTTTTGTGCAATTATATTTAAGAAAATTAAGTATAAAGCTGAAATAACTATTTCAGCTTTATACATTATTGTTTTAAGCCGTAGTACAAAGGCTTAATAATTATCGACAAATAATACCAATCACACTAAGTAACAGATCTATTTTACTTGTTAAAATAACTTATTTCTTCGTTGTTATCTTCGTTAATAGAACAACTGTTTTAACTTAAATTACGCCTTGAACTAAGTCATTTTTCCATCGCAACATTTAGAGCACTTATTTAATACAATTGGTATAAATTATTTAATTCCCTGATAATAATAAAGGATCGATAACTAAGTTTCTTACACCATGCGCGTGATTTTCTTTGTATTTATTGTCATTTAACCATTCCGAAACTGTGTTTATATCTACTTTCAACGTTTTAGGGCGCACACTCCAAGTTACTTGAAATGGAGAGCCTTGTTGATTGTAACTTGGGCCTGTAGTTGAACCAAGGTATTGGATTGGTTGTCCAGAGTTATCTGGAATATTGATTGCCTGTGCACGATCACCTTTTATTGTATCTTCAGTTAACTCGACAAAATTTAGCGCGTCTTTATCATTGACTAATACAAATACTTGAGACTCTACACGAAGCGCTGGATTTTTAATTGAATCACTTAAACACGAACCTAAGGTTGGACCCGGTTTTACTTTCGCTGTTGAGTAAACGTAATGAACTTCAATTGTATCTCCAGGGAATAATTCATTATGCAGCGCTGCTGTTAATGATTCAGAAGTTGGGGTAAGTTCTTTCTTAGTTAGCTGCCCAGTATATTGATAGCCAGTATTATAGCCTTTACCGTCACCATTACCTGCGTAACGTGAAAAGTCACCCCCTTTGTGTTCAGCATTTTTATGGAAATGAATATTACATAGGTTCATTTCCATTGAGCTTGGAGCAAACGAAAATAATTGTTGATTACTACCAGTTATATTATCTATGTCTCTTGGGGATTGTGGGCCAAATCCTTTGCCAAGGGTGTTTTTTTGCAATTCAGATCTTTGCATATCAATAATTTGATCTGTTACGGGGTTTGCATCAGTGATTGCCTGTGATGCAAAAACCGAAAGTGGAAGTACAGTAGTAGTACACAGCAGTAATAAATGTTTTTTCATTCTAATGTTCATAGCTATCCTTGCTAGTAATTAATAGTCGCCACATCATAGTAGCTTGGTTAAAATATTTTCAGGTTTTTTCTCTTTAAGTTTTTGATGTTAGAGGGGGGATTATAATAAGAGAACTAAGTACTTAAATAAATAACAGGTAGAGCAAGAATAAGATAAACTATCCATATCTTGCTCTTAATCACATTAATACCGATATGTTACAAAATTTCTTTTTATCTATTCCAATCAGCTTACGTTTTATGCTGTTATCCGCTTTTTCATTTGCTTTGATGACGGCCTGTGTAAAGTTGGTCAGCACTCATAATATTCCTGTTTTTGAAATTGTTGCTGCTAGGGGCTTGATTTCTTTATTGATCAGTTATGTGGATATTAAACGTAAAAAAATCGCGGTATGGGGAAATCATAAAGTCTTATTAATATCGCGAGGAGTGGTTGGGACGTTAGCATTGATTTGTGTTTATTACGCAGTGACAACGTTACCCTTGGCTGAGGCGACCTTATTACAGTATTTATATCCTGTTTTTACTGCTTTGTTAGCATTTTTCTTTCTAAAGGAGCGAATTCAACGCTCGACGTTAATATGCATTGTCTTATGTTTGACCGGCTTACTTGCCATGGTGCAGCCAAACCTAGCATTAAATGGTGAAGCGGTTTTACCTTGGTTTAGTGTGTTTGTTGCTCTATTAGGGGCATTAGGTAGCGGAACTGCTTATGTAATTGTGAAACGTTTGAGTAAAACGGAAGATAGTTCAGTGATTATTTTTTACTTTCCGCTTATTGCATTACCACTCTCTTTGATTTTATTAGGCAATGATTTTGTGATGCCAGACGGTGAAGCATTAATCTTATTATTGTTTGTTGGGATCTTTACACAAGTTGGACAGGTGGGATTAACCAAAGCAATGCAAACAGAGGTTGCTGGTAAAGTAAGTGCTTTTTCCTATGTACAAGTACTATTTTCTACAGTGTTAGGTGTATTCATCTTTAATGAAATACCATCAGTATGGACATTAATTGGCGGTATATTAATTATCCTAGGCGCGTTAATTAATGTGTTTGGGAGTAAGAAAAAATAACCTCACTCAAGCCTTACTAAGCTTTCCAATATATCTAAACATTGATTTATAGGCTTATTACTCATGCTAAGTACTGATTAATAAGCCTTATTATCATCCATAAAACTCACTTTTATCCTATAAAAATGAACTATTATGACTTTATAATGACTATAATTGCATAAAAAAGAAACAATGCTTGTCTGTGTCTTTGTAGTATTGTATTGATTGTTTGTTTTTATTAAGCGATTGATTGATACCAATCGCATACTCCTAACCTCAAGAAAATTAAAGATTTAATGACATAAATGAAGATACCTAAAAGAATTCAGCCACTCGTTGATGATGGCATAGTTGATGACGTATTACGCCAATTAATGAGCGGCAAAGAAGCCACTGTTTATGTTGTGCAATGTGGTGATCAAGTTCGTTGTGCAAAAGTCTATAAAGAAGCTAGCAAACGTAGTTTTAAAAATGCTGTGTTGTATAACGAAGGTCGTAAAGTCCGTAATGGACGTAATGCCCGTGCAATGCAAAAAGGCTCAAAGTTTGGCCGTGAGCAACAAGAAGAGATTTGGCAAAATACAGAAGTAGACACGTTATACAAGTTTGCCGCTGCAGGTGTGAGAGTGCCCACTCCTTATGGCTGTTTTGGTGGTGTGCTGATTATGGACCTTATTACCGATGAAGAGGGCTATGCCGCTCCGCGTTTAAATGATGTTTCATTATCTGAACAGCAAGCGCTAAGCCATCATCAAAAAATGATGGATTATGTGGTGCGCATGTTAAGTGTTGGGATCATTCATGGTGACTTATCTGAGTTTAATGTGCTGGTGGATGAGCAAGGTCCTGTCATTATCGATCTACCACAAGCTGTTGATGCTGCTGGTAATAATAACGCTAAAAAGATGTTGCTCCGTGACGTTAACAATATGACCCAATATTATGCTCAATTTGCACCTAGCTTGGCTAGTACACGATATGGCGAAGAAATTTGGGCTATTTTTGAAACCGGAGAGTTATCAGATAAAACAGTATTAACAGGGCAGTTTGTTGATTCTGAGGTTGCTGCTGATGTGGATAATGTTTTAAGTGAAATTAATGCTGCACGAGAAGAAGAGTTAGATCGTTTAGCTCGTATTGAAAACCATGATTTACTATAAACTATTTTTGTTATGTTTAATGCAGGTGAGTCGCTAGCATGATGTTATCACGGTATTACTCATTGATTGATATTGGTACTCAACATGAGCCGGAAAGTAAGATTAGAAAAATACGTATGCTTAATGTATTAAGCTTACTGACGATACTTATCTCCTTTGTTTATACAGCTAATTATATCTTTGTTTTAAATGAAATTGTCGCTGCACAATATAATGCGATTTTAACACTCGCTTATGTATCTGTTTTTATATTGAGCTTTTTCCATCAACATAAAGCGGCCAAAGTTACCTATTTTTTGGCTATTTTATGGCATGTATTTTTATGTACTAATCTATTTTTTACCAAAGAGAGTGGCTTTCATTTTTATTACTTCTTAGTCCCAATGGGGGCCTTGTTAATTTTTGATTTAAATGAGCGCTTTTTAAAAACAATATTAAGTATTGCTGCAGCTGTATTGTTTTTATACTGTGAGAATACGCCCAATGAATCACCTTTAATTTTATTGAGTTCCACTACTAACCATCTTTTGTATCAATCAGTATTCTTAATTAACATGTTTGCTATTGTCATTGCTTTTACCTTGTTTAGTAAGCAGATTGAAAAACATGAACTGGAGTTAGTTAAACAAGCCACTACAGATATTTTAACTGGCATACACAATCGTAGGAGTTTTTTTGAGCAAGGCGAACAGTTGCTTTATGACATTAATAAAGCGCAGCAAAATATAACTCTGTTATTGCTCGATTTAGATTTTTTCAAACATATTAATGACAAGCATGGACATGCCGTTGGTGATGAGTGTTTAGTCAAAGTGGCAAGTGTGTTAGATAAACTTAGTTTCAAAGATAAAGTATGCGCACGTATAGGTGGTGAGGAGTTTGCATTATTATTGCCGCAATGTAGTTTGCAACGCGCGATGTTAATTGCAGAAAAATTAAGGGAGGAGATCGAGCGTTTAGTGATCACAAATAAAACTGATGACGTAGTGAAATGTACGACAAGTATTGGGGTGAGTTACAATACAAATCACCAAGAAGATCTTAAAACGTTACTTGAAAAGTCAGATGTTGCACTATATGAAGCAAAGGATAACGGGCGTAACCGTGTTGTTTCATACTCCTAACATGGATGATACTTGTTAAAAATAAGCATCTATGATGCTATAAAAATCGTAATCCATATAGATATCAATAGGCCATAAATATGATTGCAAAAATTAAACAGTTTTTAAATACGATGATCCCACCCGAAAGCCCTGAATTCGATAAAACCTTAGGTATTGTTTGTTTGCTTTGTGAGGTGTGTGTTGCCGACCATGATAGTGCTTCGGAGGAAGAAGCGGCTGTGATTCATACCTTGCAAAAGCTGCTAGATATCGAACCGCAAAAAGCCAGTGAGTTATTACAAGTGGGCATGAAAGAGGTGAGTACCAGTAATTCAGTATTTGATTTTACTTCACAATTAGGTGAACTAGATAGTCATGCCCGTATTGGTGTCATTAAAGCCATGTGGGAAATCGCTTATGCTGACGGACATTTAGATGAAATGGAAGAGGCATTAATTCGTAAAGTCGCTTCATTACTTTACGTTAATCATAGTGACTTTATTAAAACTAAATTGTCTGTTTTATCAAGCCACTAGAAGTCAGTGATTGATTGGTGTTGAGCGACTATCATGTTAACTCGACGTGATAGCTACTTTATAGTCGCTTGGCTACCTTTCATTTATGCGTTTAAACAGCAGCCCTTTGTTTCTTAATTTTCTTAATATACGAAAACATCCTTTCTGGTAAAATATTCCCTATATATCTTCGTCTGAAACCCACTTTCCATAACGATGAATAATAATGTTTTTTAAACTTTAATGGCGATGTGAAAGCGCTCCATGAGCCAGATGTTTTAGCTAAGTGCCTTTCATAATTATTGCTTCCAACATATTCTGAATGAGTTAAATTACCAAATTGAACAGATTCTTGATAAGTGGGGGCGGTTAATAACCTTGAAATTGGATTGATTGAAGATTCAGGTGAAATGTCCATCTTCCAACAGTCACTTTCTGTTTGCATAAAGTCTTTAATAAAATCTAATGTTCCTTCTTGAAATTCATTTATTATCTCTTTTGTTCTATGCGAAGAGACATGCTCTTCAAAGACGGGATCAATCTCCCCTTTATCTGACTTAAAATTAATGACAGAGCCATGAGGAGCAGAAAAAATAAATTCAAATAAGTGCACGCAGCCAACGATCACATCATAATTTTCTTTAGGCTTGGAGAAATTACATAGATAACCAGACATAGGTAGCCCCTTTGATACATAACGCTTTGCGGTATCGAAAGTACCTACATAATAGCCTGTAACATCTATTTTTTGGTTTAATATATGGCTTAACTTATGTATTGAGTTTTGCATCGTGCCTTGCCAACCTATATCGACAATTGCTATTTTTCCAGGTTTTAGAAAACCAATTTGATCTAAGTAGCTTGTTAAGTTCTTTCGTTCATTAGCGGAAACTTGGCAGACTTCTTTGGTTAATAATTTAAAAAGGTTCGCTAATTTTTTTTTGTCTTCTGCCGAGACGACTTTATCCGTTTTACCTGTAAATCCTGCCTCGATTATTTTGCTTATATGTTGATCTGAGTTGATCTGTATTCTGTCTAGGTAGTGCTCTACACTTAAATTGGGAAAAATATTACATAATAATTTTAGTGAAGATTCATCTATTTCATTGCATATAGTAGGAATGTTAATTGCTCTTCGAGACGCATACATATAATGACTGGGTGGCACTGCTTTACCTTGATTCATTAAGTTATAAACTTTATGCATCATGTATCCGTCACGAGCGAGGAAAAATGCCTTGTCTATTTTTTGCTCAACAAGGTTAGTGGTGAGCCACCGAATAAATCCTAAATAGATAATACCACAGTATATGTATCCAAAATCATACCAAAGGTTGGCTTTGTTATTATCTCTACGCGTAAACACTTTATTAATAACGGTCGCAAAGTAAATAGATTCATCCATTGATAAGCAATTATTATATCGCTCTTTTAATGCTTTACATTCTGGTCGTTGAAATGCGCGTTCGCTGGGCTTTTCGTAATAATAGGTCTTAATACCTTTTTTCATCGCATTGATAATATCGGCATAAAAGTAGTCGCCAATATGAAGGATGCTAGAAGGAGGGCAAGCGATATCGTTCAAAATGTGACTGAATAAAGCACCTTTAGATTTAGACTTACGTATAGTGGAAGATAAATAAAGTTTATTAAACGTTGTGTAGCCATTGTCGTGGAGAATGTTAGTGATAACATTTTCTGGTAAATACATATCCGATGTAAAAATAACTTTTTTGCCGTTATCGATGCAATATTGATAAAACGTGTGCATATATTCATTTTTGACACAAAACTTTTGCTCTGTCTCTATTTCTAATGCTTTTAATCTATCTACTATTTTTATATCGAGATTTTGCTTTTGTTGGATATGGCGGTAAATTTCGTCTAAATTGAGTGATTGAACACCACTGATTTCACTGGCTATTTTAGTGGCTTCGGGCTCTGCTTGGGTGCGGGTCTTTTTGAATTCGAAACTAAGCGTTCCATACTTTTTAATATATAATTTTTCTACAATAGTAAAAATATCTGATGGATTAAGTACCTTTCTGACGATAACGGTATCGAAAATATCGAAGGAGACGACATCACTCTTATCAATTAACTTTTTAAGGTCATTATTTCGATACAATCGCTTTATTAGTTTTATGCATCTATTGAGGATTTTTAACTTAATTTTTTTAACTTTTTGTTTTACTAATATCATAATTAATCATCCTTCAGACCATGTATAAATTCAAAAAAGCCCTTGAATTACATTGACATGAAATGTTTGAAGTAAAGCATCAGTTTATTGTTTTTATAGGAAAGAAATAACGACACTTTCCACGTTACTGATGATGTCCGTATACCTACTTTAAGATTTATACTGATTCAATTATTTTATTATTTAGACATTTTTTAATTAAGGCTGACGTGTCCATTACGCACGACTGTTGTATTTACTAGGTGGCTTCTCGATGTTTTCTATATAAACACATATATGTTACCTAAAAAAGATAAGTGTTTGTAAAGAGAGGAGCTAAGCTTGGAGAAGCACCTAAAGTAAATTTATATTAATCCTATAAGGGCCTTAATTAACCTCGACCATATCTCATTAATAATAAAAGTTATCAATGCGATAGTGAGAATGTATTGTTAAGTTGAATTATCAGATAGATATACTACTGCAACAGCTAACTTAACAACATACCAATTTAGGTAAGGTTTGCCTTTAAAACCTTACTTTAAGCGCTTTTTTAATAAATAGTCGGTTTGGATATCTCCGCCCATATCAAAGCCGTGCTCGCCGAATTTGAAAAAGCCCATTTTGTTGTAGAACTTTAATGCGGGTTGGTTATCTTCCCAAACACCTAACCATAGATATTGCTTGTTTTGTTGTTCTGCTCGAGAAACCGCAAAGTTGATTAGCTGATGGCCTAGCCCTTTACCTAAAAACTTTTGGTCTAGGTAGATCTTTTCTACTTCTAATGCATCAGGGTCTGCAATATCTGTCTGGGCACTGCCAACATTAAGTTTTAAAAATCCAGCTATCTGAGCTGTTTGGTCGCTAATAGGCGCCGAATAAATAAAGTAAAATTCACTTTCTGGATTTTGTAGCTGCGTTGAAAGCAGGTTTATATTCAATGATTCTTGATAGTACTTTTGTAATAAGGCTTCACTATTACTGTCTGCAAAAGTCTGTTGGTAGGTTTCAATGGCAATGTCTCTTAATAAAGCAACCTGCGGTAAACTACATTTTTGCATATTATCTGGGATAGTTATTTGCATTATCTTCCTTAAGTCTTTAAACAAATCCTGAAATGGTCTGTTTTACATCTTAAATTAACTTATTCAGCGGGGCAAAACTTTACTCATTTAAACTGGCTTATACCAATTGTATTAAATAACTGATCTAAATTTTGCGCCGGAAAAATGGCTTAGTTTGAGGCGTAAGTTGATGTAAATGGTTGTTCCCTATACGAAACTTACAACGAAAAAATAAGTTGTTTTAACAAGTAAAATAGATCAGTTACTTGCTATGATTGGTATTATGCCTTTATGTAAAGATGGTAGCCGTTATGTCATCAATATGACTATCATATAGCGAATATCATATACAAAAAAACTCACCGAAGTGAGCTTTTTATTTAATGCGACGAATATGTCGCATATTAAATGTTAATTAGGATTATTTTGTAT
>NZ_QOCB01000155.1 GCF_003318165.1 Psychromonas sp. B3M02 | reverse complement strand
ACACTGAAGTGGTCGTTGCTAAAGCCAGTAAGCCGGTTAACCCTACAATTAAATGTTTCATCATTATAGTTTCCCGTGAGTTTGTGGCTAATACCAATTGTATTAAATAACTGATCTAAATTTTGCGCCGGAAAAATGGCTTAGTTAGAGGCGTAAGTTGATGTAAATGGTTGTTCCCTATACGAAACTTACAACGAAAAAATAAGTTATTTTAACAAGTAAAATAGATCAGTTACTCACTATGATTGGTATAACTAAAACCTTAGTGACTTATCTTAGTTAAATAATCTAATCCGATGCTTTTTAAGTATCGGATTTTTCATTTTTATAGGTAATAGTTGGAGTGAATAATTGAAGGTAATAGTTGCAAGCAATCGTTAAAGATAACCCAACAACAACCCTGTCATGGCAAATAACAGTACTAAATATACAATAGGTAATTTGAGGCTTCTTTGTAGAAAAATACCCACTAAAATAATCGCCATATCTAGCCCATTAAACACCGCACTAACAAATACAGGCTGGTATAAAGCACTGACAAGTAACCCAACCACCGCTGCATTCACACCAGTAATCGCAGCATTCACGCATGGGATTTTAGCAAAGCGTTGCCAATTCTTTAAACAAGCTAATAGTAATAGGAAGCCAGGCAGAAACACACCTAAGGTTGCGACTAATGCACCTATCAATGGCATTTCAGGCAGAATAAAATAACCAATATAAGTGGTGAAGGTAAACATGGGCCCAGGCACAGCTTGTGCAATGGCGTACCCCGTTAAGAACTGATCCGACGTTAACTGTTCAGCAACAATATTTTGTAACAAAGGAAGTACAACATGCCCTCCTCCAAACACTAAACTTCCCGCCTGAAAGAAATCAGAAAACACTGAAAATAAAGGGCTTAAAAAGCTTAAAAAAGGTGCAACGCACAATAAAATAATAAACAGAAATAAAGGACGAAAGTTTAATGAACGTAGTGGATTTAGGATCAGACAGTGAGTTTTCTTATCGGTAAATTCCTGCTGTTTTAATTTAAATAATAATACACCAGCCAAAGCTGCAAATAACAGTACTAACAGTTGAGTTGCAACACTTGGTATCACCAATAGAACACAGGCGCTGAGTAAGCATAATGCGATATGAGCTTTATCTTTACAGAATTGTTTAAACATCATCAATACTGCATCAAACACTACGACAACAGCCAATAGTTTCAAACCATGGATAACAGAATGAAAAAAGCTATTATCAGTTAAGTAGCCTGCACTGACCGCTAACAATCCCACCAATAAAACAGAAGGAAGCGTAAATCCTAAAAAAGCACAGATTGCGCCTTTTAATCCAGCGCGATGATAACCAATAGCAAAGCCAACTTGGCTTGAACCAGGACCAGGTAAGAACTGACTTAAGGCAACATACTCGGCATATTGACGTTCACTTAACCAAGCTAAGCGCTGGACGAATGTTTCTTTAAAATAGGCGATATGAGCTGCAGGCCCACCAAAGCTATAACAACCTAAGAGTAAGAAAGTTTTAAATATATTCCACATCGACGACGCTTCCATTGTCCATTTTTATATTTGTTTATCAATCCAAAAAGTATGCATGAGGTTCGGTATAAGACGAAAACTGGCAATAAGCAATTTTTTCAGTCAATGCTCACCTTGCTTTGTGAAGTGAATAATCAATCCACAAAAGTACTCACTCATCATCACAAGATATCAATCAGTACTTCAATAAATGACGATCACTTCCAACATAAAAAAACAGAGCGGCCATTTAAACAGGGAAAATCTACAGCAGTTAGATGACAGTAAAATGACAGCGGCAACATTTATTACATAAATATTGTAGGAGGTACTATTTGTGAAGGGAGTTTATTTTATTTAATCTATTGCTTGCTTGTAGAGTGAATGGCTAAATCCAAGTGCAGATATTGTAAGTCATTATCCCACAAGGTTAAAAACTGTCGGCTCTTCTGTTTATTGTTCAAGCATTTAGCAAAAATAATAATCTTAGCGCCTTTTAAGTCTTCAGCTTGTGTGATCCCATAACGGGCTAACAACTCCTCTTTAAAATGACTAATAGGAATAGAAAGGTTTTTATTATCAGCGACATTTAACCATAACAACTGCTTATCGCTATAACTGATGCGGCCCCAATACATTCTCGGGGCCACTTTCTCTAGCTGCTCAGCATCGCTAAAATGCACAAACAAGTTTTTTGCGCGCCAACGATGCTGTTCACTGGTCTGCACCCAGACATCAGAGGTAGCTAAAGAACTGTTCTTAAATAAGCTTTTTAATAAGGTACTTAACCTTTGGGTTACGGTTTTTTCTGTTTTTTGTAACGGTTCTAATACAGCGGCTTCTGATTGAGGTTTATCTGAGATAGGTGCTTGAGAATCCTCTGCCTTTTTGTTTTGAGTAGAAGCGTCACGACGCACAGTACGCTTAACACTAAAGTCGATAGTAAAACCTTGCTGTTCATCTACCTCAGCCTTTTGTTGGCTTACTATTACTGGAGCTTTATTTTCCGTTATGGAGCTTGGGTTACCCCCCTTTGCAATTAGTTGTGCTTCAGTATCCTGTTCCACCAGCATCGTTTTTTCTACCAACGCCATAGGTACATTACGTTTATGAGTATTCAGCTCAGAGCAACCTTCAAGGTGGTTACGAGAACCAAAACAAGCTTGCTTGCCATCCTTAGAAGCACGCCTAAAATATGCAACCTGTAAGCACTCAGGGCAAAATAGCGAATGTCGATATTGTTCTATTTGCTCTGCTGGCAGTAATTTGAATTCGTAGATGGAGAATATAGTTTGTGCTTTAGCCTCACCTTGTACAGCCTGGTACTCCCTAGTCGGCTGATGGTCTTTAGATAAAATACAAATGGCATCTAACATTCAAAACTCACTTTAACGGTTAACAATAAAACAGATCTTTTTGCCCAGATAGAGAAATGACCTTTAAGACAACTAGTAATAGCATAACCTAAAATGGTACTGAATAAATAAGTTAATCTATTGCATCCCTATGATTAATATTGATAATGAAGGTCTCATTCTCATGTTATTAATCTTGGTTTTCTATGTCATTTATCACTGAAAATAAATATACCTTTTGTGGCGTTGTCGCGATCTTACTATGGAGCTCTGTGGCTGCTTTAATTCGTGATTTATCAGAATTATTTAGTCCAATTGCAGGGGCTGCCATGATGTACAGCATTAGTGCTATCTTTTTGATGTGTGTGATGGGCGTACCTAAAGTTAAAGACTTTCCTATGCGCTATCTATTAATTGGCGGTGCTTTATTTGTTACCTATGAGATATGTCTAGCTTTGTCATTGGGTATGGCTACTGATCGTCATCAAGCCATGGAAATGTCTATCATCAATTATTTATGGCCTGCGCTCACCATATTATTAAGCGTATTGCTGAGCCCTAAGAAAGTAAACCTGTTAGTTTACCCAAGTATCCTCATTGCATTCGCCGGTGTGGCTTGGTGTATCGCCGGTGACCAAGGTATTTCATTAGACATTTTACTGCATAATATAGCCGATAACCCAATCACCTACTTAATGGCCTTTTCAGCTGCGTTTATTTGGGCATTTTATTGTGTGATCACAAAAAGAATAAGCAATGGAAAAAATGCCATTGTGTTATTTTTTGCCGCCACTGCTATCACCCTATGGATAAAGTTCTTTTTCAGTAACGAGCCAAGCATCCACTTTACCTTACCTTCCAGTTTAACTTTAATAATTGCAGGTATTAGCATAGGGACGAGTTATGCTTTATGGAACCAAGCTGTGATAGGTGGCAATATTATTTTGTTGGGCACGCTTTCCTACTTTACGCCGGTTTTCTCAACGTTATTTGCTTCTGTGTATCTTTCATTAACGTTAAGTGGTTCTTTCTGGCAAGGCGTGGCGTTAGTCACATTAGGCTCATTGATTTGCTTTATCGTGACCCGAGAGAAACCTGACACGAATACGAAACAAACTTCAAATATTTAGACACGATCACAATGCCTATTTAAGTTTTAGTGATTTAATATCACAATCGAGTAAACCATAAAGGAGATGCAAATGACTGAACTGACTATTGCCGCTAATATTTTTGTTAAAGTAGGTAAGCTCGACCAGGTCAAAGGTGAACTGCTAAAACTAACTCAAGCAACACGAAATGAGCAAGGTTGTATCCAATATAAACTCCATCAAGACAATGATAATCCCCTGCACTTTTTGTTCTATGAAACTTGGGAGTCTCGTACTCTGTGGCAAGCGCATATGCATCACCAAAATATTAAAAATTACAAAGCAGCAACGGAAGGGTGTATTGAGAGTGTTAGTCTCAGTGAAATGAGTGATATCAGTTAATCGTTAATACTAATCGCACTCAGTAACCACCGCTAATAACCAATATAGCGGTTATTAAATGATAATAACCGCTATATTACCCCTTTGTTCTATAACTTTAGCATAGACGTACTATCAGCTGCTCGTTTGATTAAGCCCCGTAATTAATCGATGAAGATAAGTTTCTAATACATTTAACAATCGCAAGAGGGACATCAGCGCTAGTGCTTGGATTCGCAATTGACGGTACACCTTGCCAATTAACTTGTAACTTACCTACCTTGCTATCGAAGTCGATATAGGTGTTCATAATATCGCTGGTTGGGTCTGCAACTAGTTTTACCTTGGTCTCGTCTAAGCCGATGGTTGCCAAAGCTAACATTGCACTGATATTGCTGCTTTTGGGGAAAAGGTTTGCCGATTCACGGGCAGTTCCTTCAAAAAAGCAGGTACTATCTTCAATTGAATTAAGGTCCACAAACTCTTCTGCTGGTGTATTCTTCCATGATGCAACAGGTTTAGTTTGGGTGATCGCAATGGTATTAACTTCAGATAACGAAGCGGCTGACATCCAATCTACAGCCGGTAAGGCACCCGTTGAGAGTAAAATTTTTGCACCTGATTGGTCTGCAGTGTTAATGAATTCGCCTAAAATTTGATCGTCTGTGAATAAACCAATGCTAGACACTAACAGATCAATTCCCTTAGCTAATACCAGTTCACCATAATGCTTTAATGAGGGTTGGCCAGCAGCTTCTATTACAATGTCAGGCTTGGCTGCAAAAAAGTCATCAATATCATCGGTAATAATCGACTTAAAGTGTTCAGATTGTCCCTCACTCATGGCAATATGTTTAGTTTTATCTCTGCACAATAAGGAAACTAATTGCGCTTCACCCACCTTACCTGTTTCAATGCGATTAGCCACTTCACGGCCAATCGCGCCTAATCCAATAATGCCAACTTTTAATGTACGTGTCTGTTTCATTGTAACCCTTTGTTAAATATATATAGCAATGATTTAATTAGCGTAATTTTGATTGATTCTTTTAGCCTGCCTTAATACAACAGGCTAGGTATAGCCAAGCTTAACCATGGCACATAAGTGATAATCACTAACCCGATGATCATAATGGTTAAGAAAGGAATACAACCTCTGAAGATCTCTAATAGATTCATTTTTGAAATAGCCACGGCAACAAATAAGTTTAAGCCAACAGGTGGTGTGATCATACCCACTGAGTAGTTCACTAGATTGATAATCCCAAAATGAACTGGATCAATGCCGACATCGGTAGCTATTGGTAACATCAATGGTGCTAATACAATAATCGCTGACACACTGTCTAAGAAGAAACCAGCAATCAACATGATCACGTTTAACAAGGCGGTGATCACCACAGAAGAATCACTTAATGACAGCACTGAGTTCGCTAGAAGAGAGGCAGAACCAGTCATAGTTAGTAACCATGAGAAGGCAGAAGCACCAGCAGTAATCAACAATAATGACCCCGAAGTTAAGCCCGTCGTTTGCAATATTTCCCATAGGGCTTTTGCATTCACTTGTTTATAAATGAACATGCCAACAAACAAACCGTATGCACAAGCTACCGCAGCAGACTCAGTAGCGGTAAACACACCACTATAAATACCACCCAATAAAATAGTTGGTAAACCTAATCCCCACGCAGAGCCTTTAAAGGCAGCAACTACCTCTTTAAAGGTTGGAAAAGGCGCATTAGGGTATTTTTTAATTTTTGAGTAAACCATACAATAAACAATGATTAAGCCACCCAATAACAGCGCAGGTAAAATCCCCGCTGCAAACAGTTGTCCAACACTGGTTGAGGTCACTGAACCATAAATAATCAAGGCGATACTTGGCGGTACAATCGGCCCTAAGGTGCCAGCTGTGGTTAATAAACCAATAGAAAAGCGTTTGCTGTATCCTGCCGCTACTAACGCAGGAAACATGATGCTACCAATGGCAACCACGGTTGCTGGACTTGACCCTGAAATAGAGCCAAAGAATAAACAGGACAGTACGGCTGCAGACGCTAAGCCACCAGGCGCCCAACCAATCAACACTTGCGCTAGTTTAATCAATCGCGCAGATAATCCGCCTACTCGCATTAACTCAGCTGCTAAGATGAAAAATGGAATAGCCATCAATGAAAAGTTATTCATACCGGAGAACATGCGCATCGGTACGATAGTTGGATCCATTGTATTGGTTACTTCCATAGCCCCCACAACAGAGAAGGCAAGGGAGCCATAAATAGGTAACCCCAGCAGTAACAGAATGAAGAAAATAATTAACAAAAACATGATCATGTGAAAACCTTACTGTATAAAAAAGCGCATAGGTGAACGTTTATTAACGACCGACAAACTTACTGTTGAGGAGACTCGCTATGTATTGGCTGTTTTGTTACAACGGCATGAATTATCTGCGCGTAACGGAATACTTGCAGTAATGCAGTAGCCGGAATAAAGGCATAAACTGATGCCACCGGAATCCTTAGTGCAGGTGAAAGTTGTCCACGGTCAAGGGTATTAAGAAAAAGGTTTCCACCGTAATAAAACAGTGCGATAGCAAAGGCGATGCCAATGACGGAGGAGATCACAATAAAAAAAGGAATAAGAAAAGGTGGCAAACATGACTTTAATAAATCTAAGGTGATGTGTGACCCTTTTCTTACTCCCAAACTGGTGGACAGAAAGCTCATTGAAATAATCAAATATAAAACCGCTTCCTCGGCCCAAAAAATAGAATCATTTAACGCGTAACGAAAAAACACTTGTGTGAAGGTTAATAGTGAAGCGACTGCGAGTATGCTCGCGATAAAAAAGCCTTCTATTTTATCCAAATACTTACTGATTAGTTCAAACATATCTTCCTCCTTACACGTTATGAATAAAGATTGGTTATTAATATAACGACTGGTGATTATCGCTTGTTATCCATTACTATAAATAACAAGCGCAATAATGGTTTAATTAATGATTAATTTGATGATTGCTGTTACGAGCTGATGTTTACTGTAACTGAGTAAACATCATCCTATTCAGCTAGTTATAGGTCATTAATACCCTTGTAAACATCATCCAATAGTTCAGCTAGTTATAGGTCATTAATATCCGTGTAAACATCATCTAATAGTTCAGCTAGTTATAGGTCATTAATATCCGTGTAAACATCATCTAATAGTTCAGCTAGTTATAAGTCATTAATATCCGTGTAAACATCATCTAATAGCTCAGAGGTAATTGTTTCGCGGAACTCTTCGTGAACAGGTAAGCTGGCTTTAACAAACACCTGTATTTGCTCAGGCGTTAGCTCGGTCACTTCGGTGTGCTTTTTAATATTATCCAACGCATCAGCTTCTAACTGATCCGTTAGGTCGCGTGATAGATCACGCCCGTAGTTAAATGCATTCGTCATCACCAGTTTTAAATCATCTGGTAAAGAAGCCCAAGCCTTATCATTCATAATGGCCGCGTAACCATGATAAGCATTTGAGGTTAAGGTCATGTACTTTTGAACTTCGTAAAAACGTTTACTAGTAATATTAGCAATTGGGTTTTCTTGCCCTTCAATCACACTTTGTTGTAAACCGTTATACACCTCTGAATAAGCCATAGCCGTTGGGTTAGCATCAAAGTTACGGTAAGTACTTAATAAGATTGGTGATTGCATCGTACGCATCTTCAACCCTTTTAAGTCATCAGGGCTAGTGATAGGACGTACATTGTTAGTCATATGACGGAAACCAGCACCCCAAAAGTTAATCGCATGCATGCCATGCCCATCTAAAGTATCTAGTATTTTACGACCGGTTGGACCATCTAATACTTTTTTCATCACTTGTTTAGAAGGCAGTAAGAAAGGTAAATCTAAAATTTGTACTCGAGGCTCAAAGTTCCCTAGCGTTGCCGTAGGTGGGATAGCGATTTGTACCATGTTCATTTGCAACTGTTCAATGATTTCAACATCACCGCCTAGTTGTCCAGCGGGTAACACCATCACATTGATGCGCCCATCAGATTTTTCATTTACCTCTTTAGCAAAAGCACGTACAGCTTTCCCATTAGGTGTTTGATCACTCAGAACATGAGCAAAGGTGAAGTTAAATTCAGCCGCCAAGGTTGACGTACTCATGAATAATGTCAATGCTGCTAGTATGGTTTTTTTCATCATATTTCCCTATCGTTCTTCAGTTAAAGTCCAGTTAATCTTGCGAAGAAAAAACAAACATCAACTCTGTGTTTGTCTTTTGATAGTTTCAAATTAGACCCTTAGCAACTTAAAAACAATAGAGGTTTGTTTACAGTAGGTGTTAAAAAATTTACAATCGATAGGATTTATTTGCTTTAAAAGTAAACAATGCCTCATTATAAAAGGATGATAAATGAGCAATGATAGCCCGGATCTATTATCGATAAATTGGAATGATCTAAAGTATTTCATCGCCTTAAAACGCTATGGACGACTCTCTTCTGCCGCGCAAAAGATAGGATGCTCTCATGTCACGATTGCCAATCGCATAGAACAGTTAGAAAAATCAGTGGGTACTAAACTGTTTTATCAAAATAACCTTGGGTTCCACCTCACTAAAGCGGGTGAAAACCTACTGCCTTATGCAGAAAAGTGTGAAAGTACCCTACTGCTGGCCAATGAAAAATATCGTAATGAATTAAAAACGCGATCTACCATTCGAATAGGAGTGACTGAGGGATTTAGTAACTATTATTTAGCGAGTCGTTTACCACGTTGGTTGCAAGAGCAAGAGATAGACGTTGAGCTTATCTCATTAGCCAGCAATACCTTCATTACTAGCGGTAAAGTAGATATCAGTATCACTGTTGGGCCGCAACATGGCTCAAACATCATTCAGAAAAAACTAGCAGATTACACACTTGGCGTATTTGCCAGTAAAGACTACATGGCGAATCATCCAGTTATTAAGGCTAAATCTGACCTAAAAAACCACCCTTTTATTGGTTACATCGAAGAACAAGTGTTTACCAAGCAACTCAAGTACCAAAAAGAGATCTCCCCCACCGCCAGCTTCGTTTATAAGTCCACCACGATAGGAACACAAAGCCAAGCCATTAGGTCAGGTTTAGGATTAGGGATTCTGCCGCATTTTGTCGCCTATAATGATAGCGACATCATTCAGGTATTACCCAGCCTGTCACTCTCCAGAGAACTCTGGATATCAACCAGCAAAGACTTACATCAGTTCAAAGACCTCAAACTCACCTGGGACTTTATCTACAATTCATGCCAATCAGATAAACATATATTTCATTGTTTGAACTAGTACAACATTGAACATCATTAATAAGGAGCGATAGCTATCAAGCCAAGCTTGATATACGGGGCGCTGGCTTCAGCCTGCAGTGTATGCGAGTCATCGCATAATGATATTCATATTAAAAATAACAATGCTCAAAAGAGACTGCAGCAAAAAACAATAACAAGATTGAACATCATTAATAAATAGCGACAGCTATCAAGCTAAGCTTGATATTCGGGGCGCTGGCTTCAGCCTGCAGTGTATGCGAGTCATCGCATACTGATATTAATATTAAAAATATCAATGCTCAAAATAGACTGCAGTAAAAAAATAACAACACCAAAACAAGAAAACAAGAAAACAAAACAAGCAGGCTAAAGCCAGCGCCCCAAGGTCAAAATATATTTCGTAAGTTTGATAAATAACGTAATAATAAAATTTTGAACATCATTAATGAGTAGCGACAGCTATCAAGCAAAGCTTGATATTCGGGGCGCTGGCTTCAGCCTGCAGTGTATGCGAGTCATCGCATACTGATATTAATATTAAAAACAACAAAGCCAAAAATAGACTGCAACAAAAAAACAATAACAACATTGAACATCATTAATAAGGAGCGATAGCTATCAAGCGAAGCTTGATATTCGGGGCGCTGGCTTCAGCCTGCAGTGTATGCGAGTCATCGCATGCTAATATTGAAACGGCAATACCAAAATACTAGGGCAAACAAAGTGCAGAAAAGCACTCCCTACAAGATCAAAAAAGCGAACGGTTAAGTTCGCTTTTTATTCTTCATTTCAATGGTTTGTTTAATCACATAACGATGATTAACCAATAACACTACCTAGTTGGAAGATAGGTAAATACATGGCAACAATTAAACCACCGACAACAACACCTAATACCACCATGATCATCGGCTCTAATAAACTGGTTAAACTATCTACCGCATCATCAACTTGTTGTTCATAGATATCCGCGACCTTCGCTAACATGCCATCAATATCCCCTGACTCTTCACCGATCATTACCATTTGTGACACCATGTCCGGAAAAGCATTGGTTGTTTTCATGGCCACATTAATTTGCATACCGGCCATTACTTCGGTACGCATTGCAAGCACTGCGGTTCTGTAAACATAGTTACCAGAAGCACCAGCAGCTGACAGTAATGCATCAACTAAAGGGATACCCGCAGCTGAGGTAGTTGATAAAGTACGCGCAAAACGGGCAACGGCAGCTTTATCTAAAATGGTGCTAATAATAGGGATTTTTAAAACAAATTTATCGGTATTATTACGGACTTTCTCACTGCCTCGATGCGCTCTTTTAAACAGGAAAACAGCTAAAAACACACCACCAATCACTAAGTACCAATAGTTTTGAACAATATCTGAAACTCCCAATACAAACAACGTAAAAGCAGGTAATTCAGCACCAAAACCAGAGAAAATATCTTGGAACTGCGGGATAACAAATAACAGCAATAATAAAGTAACCACAAAAGCCACTGCAATAACTGCTGCAGGATAAAACATCGCTTTTTTAATTTTCGACTTTAATGCTTCTGATTTTTCTTTATAGGTAGCGATACGATCGTAAATGGTATCTAAAGCACCAGACTGCTCACCCGCTTCTACTAGATCACAATACAAATCATCAAAGTGTCTAGGATATGAACGTAAGGTTTGCGACATTGGCGTACCAGTTGCCACTTCATTGGCTATCGAAGTCATCAACTTACGTAGAGAAGGCTTTTCATTACTTTTAGCGATTAACTCTAAGCTTTGTACTAAGGGCACACCAGCATTAAGCATAGTGGCAATTTGTCGTGACACAATGGCGATATCCATTGGCTGAACTTTATCACCAAAGGAAAACAGTGATTTAGGCTTCTTTTTAATGCGAGTAACACTCACACCCTGTTTGCGTAATTCTACTTTGACTTCATTTTGGCTAGCGCCTTGTAACTCACCTGAAACCTTAGCCCCTTTACGGTTTATACCATTCCAAGTAAAGGTATTTAACTCAATGATAGTGTTATTATTCGCCATGGAGATTCTCTTAATGAAGTTATTTAATATAGTGAAATACAGACAAGCTATATCTCATTTTTTATATTTTTTGACTATACTTTTTTCTACTTTATTAGTGCTTCCTCATTGCTTTTAACCTATAAAAACAATGAGGGATATTTCCAGATCCTTTAGGTGATACGGGTAACTTCGTTAAGGCTGGTGATACCATTTAATGCTTGTTTGATGGCAGACTGTCTTAAGGTGTGCATACCAGATTGCTCTGCGGCCTCGGCAATCTGCATGGCGTTACCTTCATTAAGAATAATATGCCCTAATTGCTCAGACATCTCCATGACTTCATAAATACCGACACGCCCTTTGTAACCATCGGTGCACTTTGAACAGCCAACAGGTTGGTACAAATTATGTTTTTCAGCGAGTTGTGCTTCAGTAAAACCAATATGCAATAATTCTGAGTCTGAAATTTCTAGCTCCGCTTTACACTCACTGCATAAACGACGCCCTAATCGTTGTGCGATAATCAAGGACACCGATGAAGCGATATTAAAGGCGGGCACGCCCATATTTAATAAACGGGTCAGGGTTTCTGCCGCTGAGTTAGTATGCAGTGTAGATAATACCAAGTGCCCGGTTTGTGCCGCTTTAATACCGATTTCAGCCGTTTCTAAATCACGGATCTCACCAACCATCACAACATCGGGATCTTGACGTAGGAAAGAACGTAATGCAGAGGCAAAGTTTAAGCCCGCTTTATTATTAATCTGTACTTGATTAATACCGGTTAAGTTGATCTCTACAGGGTCTTCGGCTGTTGAGATATTACGCTCTACGGTATTTAAAATGTTTAGTCCGGTATACAAAGAAACGGTTTTACCACTGCCCGTTGGACCAGTGATTAAGATCATACCTTGCGGTTTAGCTAAGGCATTGAGGTATTTGGCTTTTTGTTCGTCTGTATACCCTAATTTATCAATATCGAGGTTCGCTGCAGAGGAATCCAGAATACGCATTACGATCTTTTCCCCCCACATGGTGGGTAAGGTACTGACACGCAAATCGATATTACGTTTATTGGAGATCTTCAGCTTAATACGACCATCTTGTGGTAAACGACGCTCTGCAATGTCAAGTTTAGACATAACTTTCAAACGCGCTGAAAAACGGTTAGCTAGATTAACCGGTGGCGAAGCAAACTCATGTAAAATACCATCGACACGGAAACGGATACGGTATTTTTTCTCGTAGGGCTCAAAGTGTAAATCTGACGCGCCTTTACGCACTGCATCCAGTAAGACACCATTGATATATTTTACGATAGGCGCATCATCATCGACAGCCTGCGATTCGTCTAAACGCGACTCTGATTCATCAACTTCAATGTCATCGATACTGCCCATATCTTCTAGAGAGCTGGTGCCGTCATCTAATATAGCATCAATAACTTCGGTCAGTTTCGTTTCTTCGATTAACAGGGCTTCAGTGTGCATACCAAAGCTAAAACCAAAGTCTTCTAACGCAGAGACATTGGTAGGGTCGGCCATCGCAATATATAAGGTTTTTTGTTGCGCATAGACAGGCAGGACATGATGCTTCTCTATTAGTTTGGCATGCAAAAATTTCTCAGAAATCTCTTCAATATTCAAACTATCTATATCTAATAGAGGAACACCATACTCTTCAACACAAAACGTTAATAACGTTTCACTATCAATGAAATTATTTTCAACAAGATAAGTGGTTAAGGCTTTCTGTTCAGAAATAGAGGAAGTAGTAATTTGTTGCAGTTTATCTGGGTCAAGTAAACCACGAGCGGCTAAGCTAGATGCTAAGCCGCTAATATTGTGAATTGCCATTAAGCTAACTTTAACAAATGCCGTTAGTAAGGCATGAACCACTAACTTCCCAAGTAACTTGTCCAGTATCTGCCTTGCTACCGATTAGGATATATGTTTCACCATCTAACCCGTCATCTTCGACAGCTTGCGCTTGAATAGTAGTTGCATCCGCATCACTTTCTGTAATAGAGATTGTAGAAATATACTCACCACCAGCAGCACCATCAACAGCAGTTGTTGCTTCTGTACAACCGACAAATGTGCTATCAATTTGAGCACACACTTCCATTGCTTGTTTCACAGAGCCCGTTGCAATAACAACCTCTGAAAATTTTGCTTTTGCAGTGTAAGTTTGATAAGCAGGCAGTGCCACTGCTGCTAGAATACCGATAATCGCGATAACGATTAACAATTCAATTAATGTAAAACCCTGTTGTATTTTTTTCATTTTATATCCTTAAGCTTTGTTTAGTATTGTTTTAGTGTATACCAAACAATAATTGGTTTTTAACTTATATTTTTCTCTTCCCACTTATCTCAGTTAGTGATGCTAACAAGCTAAGTTATCATTAAAAAATAATCCTGTTAATTTGCTGTATATTAGTAACTGTTATTTTGTAACGGTTATTTTCCAAAATAACGATTAATTAGCAACAACTGCTGGTCAGCCATTATAGTTAATAACGATTCACTAAATAATTACCTAAATAACTAAATAATTAGCTAAGTAACTAAATGCAACTAAATAGTTAGCAATTATTCACCATGATGACACTTGCAGTCTTGTTCCCTTTATCGTTGTTCCGTCATTTATAATGACTGTATATAAAATAGTTTTTTTTTTCAAAAAAACCAGTTTAATTGTCACATAATGTTACGTTACACAAAAAAGTTACTTTTTACTATTATCATTGTATTGTCAAAAGCCGTTATCAATGACTTAATCTTAACCATCATTAAGAAAATAGTAGTCACCCCCCACTTTAAACGAATTATTTATACCAAATTATTAATAGATAAGTAAAGGTTAAATAACCACCATCATCAATAACAGCTTAAAATAGTTCACTTTTATCTTATAAATCAACCTAGCTCCCATTATATGGGCACATTGGGATAAATTATTTATCACCAAGCAAGGTAAAAAGCAGTTTATAGCGACAACGTGACATTTTTATTGAAATTTAAAGTCAGCCAATTACCTCGCACTAAGTATGGCTGACGTTATTAACATAAGAAGGATCTTAACAAGCCGCATACAAGGGCTTGGATGTGTTCAGAGGTTAAAAATACACCGCATTAAACCAAAGGTGCACAAAAATACTTGCTATATAACCTAATGCAATCACCGGTGCCCATTTTAAGTGTACGCCAAAGGTATAAATGCCCCGTGCTTGCCCCATTAATGCCACACCAGCGGCACTACCAATGGATAACATGCTACCACCGACACCAGCAGTTAAGGTGACTAATAACCATTGGCCTTGGCTCATCACTGGTTCCATGCTTAATACCGCAAACATCACAGGAATATTATCCACAATTGCCGATAATACACCTACGGTAATATTGGCATAAGTTGCATCCCAATTGCTGTACATGGCTTCAGAGATCATGCCTAGATAGCCAATAAATCCTAAACCACCGACACACAACACCACACCGTAAAAGAATAACAAAGTATCCCATTCTGCTCTTGCTACCTTATTGAAGATATCAAAAGGTGCACCGTCACCTAAACCACGTAAGCGCTCATGCTCTTTTTTATCCACGGTATGCGCCATGGCAAATTGATAATGGTTTTTCTGCGTTTTACGTAAAAAGAAAGCAAAGAACTGTAAAATACCTAAGCCGGTCATCATGCCTAATACGGGTGGCATACCTAAGAAAGAATGGCCCGCGACCGCAAAGAAGATAGTTAATAAAAACAGACCAACAATACGTTTAGCACCACGCTTCATGATCACCACTTCACCGTCACCTTTTGCTTGGTCCTTAGAGATAAAGAAGCTCATGATGATAGCAGGTACTAAGTAGTTCACCGCGGAAGGGATAAATAGCGCAAAGAAGGTCGTAAACTCAACCATGCCTTTTTGCCAAACCATTAGAGTAGTAATATCCCCAAAGGGACTAAACGCCCCACCGGCATTTGCAGCGACAACGATGTTGATACAAGCAATAGAGATGAATTTTTTATTGTTGCCGCCAACTTTCATTACAATTGCACACATTAATAGTGCGGTTGTTAAGTTGTCGGCAATAGGCGAGATAAAGAAGGCTAACACGCCGGTTAACCAGAAAATCAAACGTAGTGTAAAGCCTTTGTTAACCATCCAAGCGCGCAATGCATCAAACAATTGACGCTCTTCCATGGCGTTAATATAAGTCATTGCTACTAACAGGAAGAAGAACAGCTCTGCATATTCTAATAGGTTATGACGAAACGCCGCTTCTGCATCATGGCTCATACCGTGTTGAGAATAATAATAACCAATCATGCCCCAGATTATACCCGCTGCTACTAACACAGGTTTTGACTTACGAAGGTGTATAACATCCTCCAACATCACTAAACAGTAGGCAATGGCAAAAAATAGAATGGCCGCATAGCCAATGCCATGTGAAGTTAAATCAATGGTTTCTCCGGTACTAGCAAACAAACTAGAAGAGAAGAACACGGTAAAAAAGGTCAATATGACACCGAGTCGTGTGGGCAGCTTTAACATTACGTTTTCCTTAAAGTAAATAAATTGAAGCATTAAATTTCGCCCGATTCTAGCATAAGCTCTGACTGGTAATGTACGCTCACAAAGTGCTAAATATGAAAACTTTGAAGCCTGAGACTGTACAAGCTCAAAATTTCAAAAATAATAAAATTAATCAGATAGATAGCTTATATA
Source organism: Psychromonas sp. B3M02 (assembly GCF_003318165.1). Lineage (GTDB taxonomy): Bacteria > Pseudomonadota > Gammaproteobacteria > Enterobacterales > Psychromonadaceae > Psychromonas. The sequence goes on along the minus strand of NZ_QOCB01000155.1, from coordinate 13,041 downwards.
ACCCAACTTTTTCGAGCAATAATTTAAGCAGGTATGGGAGATATTAGCGCTTAACAAATACAGAAAAGATAAAGTAGATCAATAAACCCTCAAATATTGTCCTAAAATATGATTAATAGCCGTGCATTGTGATAATTGCGCTTGTTGTGCAACAACACGTAATGTCGATACGCTGAGTTTATCTATTTTTAAGGTTAAAGCATGATCTAAAGGGATTTTTAAGAAGTGGCTAAGAATAGATCGAATAACACCAGCATGGGTTATCAATACAACATTTTGAGGCTCAGTGGCACTGGATAATTGCTGAAGAAGATGTTGCCAAGCGGTTACAACACGCAAATCAAACTGCCGTGCACTTTCTCCTTTGGGGAATTGATAGTCGAGTAAATCAGCATTCCAATCTTCGATGGCTTGTTGGCCAATCTGCTCCCATGTTTTACCTTCCCAATCGCCAAAGTTAATCTCTTGAAAAGCATTCTCCATTTTTAAAGGAATAAAGGTTGGTTGAATACTTTGTTGTAAGCCCTTTGCTAAGTTTAAGCAACGCATTAAAGGGCTACTAATAATTTGCATATTTGCAGTTTTTAACTGCTTATTTTGAAAATAATCGATTAATGATTGCAGGTCTTTTTCGAAACTATCCGTCAATTCACAATCTAACTGTCCGTAACAAATATCAGAAGATAAATTTACCGCACCGTGACGCACTAGGTAAATGTTATGAGCAATAGGAAAGTTGTTTTGATTTTTGTCAGACATACCTTCCTACCTTTAGCTTAAAGTCGCGAGACAAGTCAGCACTATCAATAACTCATTTAACTGCTGCAATAATCCTAAGCAATCACCAGTGTAACCATCAATACTATTATTAAAATATCGCTGCCAGAAAAAAGAATTAGCAATTAACAAACATAAAACCGTCAAAGCAGTGCTGAATGGCAACAAAAACAGCACCAATAAGCTTAACAAGACAGTTGTTACAAAATAGGACTTTGGTAAAGCCTGTGAAGACTGTGTTGATTTACTGCTTTCATCTAATCTTGCATATTGATTGTATTGCATTATTAACAAGGCACTTGCTCTACTTAATACTGAAGCAACAACAAAAGTAACAAACAGCGTTGAGCTACTTAACTCAGCCAATTGGGTGAGACTGATTAACTTTAATGCGAGCAGCATAATTAACGCGATCACACCGTAAGCACCAATTTGGCTATCTTTCATAATCGTTAAACGTTGTGCTTTATTATAACCCCCGCCAAAACCATCAGCGCTATCTGCTAATCCGTCTTCATGTAAAGCGCCAGTAAATAATAGCCCAACTATTAACATCAGCAATACACTAAGGCTTTCGTCAAAAAACAGATGAGTAAATGAATAAGCTAAAAGGCACAGAAACGCATACAACAAACCAACAAAAGGAAAATAGGCATTCCCTAAATGAAAAGGGTAAGCTTTAAAATCCGTTGAAGCAGGGACAGGTACACGTGAGAAAAAGGACAATGCATAGCAGCATAACGTCCATTGTTTAGTGATTGCCTGCCTCATTTATATTTAAACCTTATTCATTGGTGCAATTAACTGTTAGTGAATCTTTACTGACCACTGTCCGAAACACCTGCATCATTAAAAGATGCCATCTCATTTAAAAAAGCTAATGCAGATACTAACAAAGGATACGCAACCGCTACACCAGAGCCCTCACCCAAACGCATCCCTAAATTTAATAATGGCGTTGCTTGCATATTAGTTAAAAGCAATTGGTGTGCTTGTTCATCAGATTGATGACAGAACTGCGTATATTGTAGAAAGTTTTCATTTATTTCACTGGCTACGAGTGCCGCACTTGAAGCGATAAAACCATCAACTAATACTAGCATTGATAATTCAGCGGCTTTTAACATCGCACCGACCATCATGGCGATTTCAAATCCACCCACTTTTTGTAACACAGTAAGTGCATCGGCATTTTGTAACTGATGCGCTTGTATTGCTTGGTCAATGACCTTCGCTTTCAATAACACAGTTTGGTCAGTAATACCTGTGCCTTTACCAGCACACTGCTGACCTGATAAAGATAATAGTGCCGACATGATAGCAGCAGCAGACGTAGTGTTAGCGATACCCATTTCGCCAAATCCAATGACATTACAACCCGCTTTATGTTGCTGTAAAACAATGTCAGCACCTTGTGCAATAGCCGCCTCACATTCTTGCTCAGTCATCGCTGCATGCTGCGCAAAATTTTCTGTGCCTAAGGCAATAGGCTGATTAATAAAGTTATCGGCTTGAATATGGTCGAAGTTAGCTTTTACACCGGCATTAACTATTTTTAAGTCAATATTGTGTTGTTTAGAAAAGCAGTTAATGGCAGCGCCACCTTGCAGAAAATTGAGTACCATCTGCTCAGTCACTACCTGTGGGAATAAACTAACCCCCTCTTCTGCCACGCCATGATCCGCAGCAAAAATAACTACACTCGGATGAGTAAAGCTTGGTGTTAGGGTTTGCTGTAAAAACCCCACTTTAAATGCTACAGATTCTAATAGGCCTAAACTACCTTGTGGTTTGGTTTTAAGGTCGATTTTTTCTTGTAAAGCATCAACAAACTCTTGGCTGACTTTATCTAGTGGGGCAACAATATCAAACACACAACTTCCTTACTCGAGGTTACTTAAATCAATTAACTCATTGAATACACGTTTATTATATCTAAGTTCACATTATATGAGGTAAATACAAGATTTTATCTTATGGTAAATCAATTTTATAACAATCCAAGCCTTTCCTAGGAATAAATGCGTTAATTAGTAGACAATTCCCCCCTAAACACAATCTTTGCTTTATAATGTGCTTTTTGTTTTATTGTATTGGAAAATCTCATGTCATTTGCATCGCTTGATCTTGATCAGCATTTATTAAACGCCGTTGCTAAAATGGGCCACACACGCCCTACAAGTATTCAAAACCTAGTGATCCCACCCGCAATGGATGAACGAGATATCATGGCCAGCGCGCCAACAGGTACAGGTAAAACCTTAGCTTTCTTGCTACCTGCGGTACAACGCTTGATTGATTACCCTCGTCGTAAAGGTGGCTCTGCACGTATTTTAGTATTAACGCCAACCCGTGAGCTTGCGGTACAGATCAGTGAAGTCGCTGAGCAGTTAGTGGAAGGCACTAAACTAGTTGTGGGTAACATTATCGGTGGTATCTCATATCAAGAACAAGAAGATACCATTATGGGCTCTGTGGATATCGTGATTGCGACTCCAGGGCGTTTAATGGAATACATTGACGCTGAAGCCTTTGATTGTCGTGAAGTTGAATGTCTCGTTTTAGATGAAGCAGACCGCATGTTAGACATGGGCTTTATCGCTGAAATGGACCGTATTGCAGGTGAAGCTCGCTGGCGTAAAATGACCGCTCTTTTCTCTGCAACATTGGAAGGTAAAGGCTTACGCGAATTTGCTCGTGACGTATTAAAAAACCCAGTTAAATTAGATGCAGAAGTAACACGCAGAGAAAGCGGTAAAATTTTACAGTATGTGCATCTAGCGGATAACCCAGAGCATAAATTAAAATTATTAGCTGCAATCCTTGAGCAAGAACCAGAGCATGAACAAGTATATAAGATGATTGTATTTGTAAAAACCCGTGATCGTCTTGCGCAGTTAGTCGCACAACTTGCAGAGCTGAATATCCGTTGTAACTACCTACGTGGAGAAATGGACCAAGAAAAACGTAATTTATCATTACGTCAGTTCAAAGAAGGCACCACTAATATCCTTATCGCCACTGATGTTGCTGCTCGTGGTATTGATGTACCTGATATTACGCATGTAATTAACTACGATATGCCACGTAGTGCAGATGTTTACGTGCACCGAATCGGTCGTACAGCCCGTGGTGGTAAAAAAGGTACTGCTATTTCAATTATCGAAGCACATGATATTGATATTCTGGCTAAGGTTGAACGTTATACAGATCAAATCTTAAAGCGCCGTGTGATTAAAGGTTTACGTCCTGCTCATAAAGAAGCTAAAACAAGTTTACGTAAAACTAAAAAACCTTTAACTAAAAAAGGTAAAGCACGCGAAGAAGAAGTAAAACGCCTGCAAAAAGAGAAGCGTCAAAAGAAAAAACAAGATATGGGTAAACAGCGTCACCGCACCATTAAAGCTAAGGGTAAGCCAAATTGGGCCGGTAAAAGCAAAAACCAAGAAGAAAACGTTGATAAATAATTAAGTTTATCATCAATATTTGTCAAAACAGTTAACTTCTCTTAGAATTGAGAAGTTAACTATCTGAGCTTACAGACAATTATTTTCAGACTGTTATAGTAATTATAATAATAATAAAGGTTTTTATTTTTCTCAGCTGAAACTGTCTAAAGGTCAATTATGCGTCTATCTTATCCATTGTTAATTTCAACGTCATTAATCACCCTATTATCAGCCTGTACTTCTGCCCCACCTAAAACCAATACAGAAACAGTGAGTGAAGTTTCAACAACCCCTCAAGCTACGCCTTTTTCTCATATATTAGGCACTAGCTTTAGAGGGCAACTTAGCTATAAAAATAACCAAGCTTATTTCACCCCTTGTGATGATCCTGAGCAATACGCAATTCAAACAGAAGAACCATTAGCTGAAATTTATCAGCAGATAGGCAATAGTAAGTCAGAGCCTGTTTATATAGAGTTTGCAGGTGAAATAAGTTTTACAGATAAAAAGTATAGTAAATCCGTCGTAACGCGTATCGATAAAGTGCACCATATGGCTTCTGCAAAGTCATCATTACAGTGTGCTAAAGCCGTTGATAACTTTAGTTTTAAAGCAACCGGTGACATGCCCTATTGGCGTATTAACATCTATGACAACCAGCTCTATTTTGCTGCTAAAACCAGTAACCAGTCTTACACCATCACCAACTCAAAAATAGAGAGTGAAAGACAACATACACTGCACGCCATTGATGACAATGATCAACGTCTGACCTTAAAAATTGAACCTGAGCAGTGTTACCTTTCTGACCATAAAGAGTACTGGGGTTACACCACTAAAGTAGAAAGTGTGGATGGTCAGTTTTTTGGTTGTGGTGAGCTAGGTGAGTTAGATAATGACCAAAGTTATACGGGTGAGTATTTTAGTCAAGCGATCCAACAGCAAGATATTAACTTGTCTTTAAACGACAACCATACTGTGGTCTTCCAACAGGGTGAAATCTCAGAGCAGAACATTAAAACTGGTTTTTGGAAAAGTAATACTCCCGATACCGTGGTAGTGATGCTTACTAAAGAAGGTGATAAAAATATTCGTGAAGAACTAGTCTTCAAACGAGAAGGTCTGAGTTTATCTTGCACCGAAATCAATAAAGATAATGTACTCACACCACTCGATCACCCAATTACCTTTGATAAAATGAATGCAAAACATGGCGATCTAGACAGTGAAACTATACAGGTAACACGCCAATTTTCTCCGCAACAATTAGATGCGCCGAACCAAGTTGACGTAGAAGTACAACAAGCGGTGCGCCAATACTTTAAGATACATAGAACCGATCCTAAAAACACCCGTTTTAACTCAGTTCGCTTTGACCTAAACAGTGATGGTAAAGAGGAAGCCATTGTTTTATTAGATTGGTGTTCAAGTAATGGCTGTGAAATGTTGGTCTTTGAAGAAAAAGACAAAGGTTTAGTGTTTTCTAGCCGAGTTTCACGTATTGAAGCACCTATTGAGGTTGCTCAAACACAACACTTCTCATGGCAGGATTTGTTAGTCAAAAAAGATCAAAAATGGTTACAACTAGAGTCCGACGGATTAAGTTACCCACTTAAAGTGACTGACGCTAAAGCAGTTGATGCACCATTAGAATCAACTGGTGTGTTGTTATTTTCTCAAGGCAGACCAACCACTTGGTTTTCAATTAAATAACAAACAATAACCTTTAATAGCAAAGCATAAAAAAGGGGCTGTATCGAATGAGATACAGCCCCTTTTTGTAAATACTTGGTAGTAAAACTACTGCGGTGTTGTACCTTCATAGATATGTTTAAAGAAAGCTTTTTCAAAAAGATATACTGAAGCTTTTTCAACTCTTGGTATCACTGCATTAGTCACACTGTTTGCTTGGTTATAACCGTTAATCATTAATACAAACAACTTATCACCCGTTGGCGTTTTCACAATCCCAACTAAGTTCGCAACGCCTTTTAATGATCCAGTTTTAGCAATGATCTTCCCTTTTAATGCTTTGCTATTCACACCCTTATGATATTTTAATGTGCCATCAACACCAGCAACGGACAAACTACCCAACAAACCTAACTTAGCGTCCTGCTGATAAACAAATTTCATCACCGACATAAACAACTCTGCACTCATTAAGTTATGACGAGATAAACCAGAGCCATCAGCAATATAAGCATTCTCTAAATCAATGCCCTGCTCTTTTAATATCAACTTCATCGCTTTAGTGCCATTACGAAAGTTACCTGGCTGCTTAAAGTAATGGGCACCTATAGTTTTAAATAAGCTATCGGCAATCAGGTTATCTGAATCCTTCATCATCTGCTTCAATAACACAGGTAAATTCGGAGAAAGGTGTGAAGCCATAACAGAAGAAGATAGAATGCTTGTTTGGTAAGCTAATGTAGCCACTTTCACATCACCGATTAGATTGATGCCTGCCTTTTTCATTTCCGCGGTGACAATTTTTTGTGCATAGGTATTTGGATCGTTAACAGCAAAAGCTAAAGGAAAAGCACGTTTACGTGGAACCATGCAGCCCCATAGATGATATTTATTATGGCTATCGCGAGTTAATTCTAAATCACAAAACAACGTATCACGCTGTTCTTTGGTGACCACATCAACATCTGCTGTGATATCTACAGGTTCATAATCAGGCACAAATAACCTTGCCTTAGTGGCCTCTGCAGAAGTCACACTTAAGTTTCCTTGAACACAGTTTCGATTAACTATAATGGCACTAGTCGGAGAGGTATAACAAACTCCTAAATCATTCCAAGCCTGGCCGTTACTCCATTGATAACCGTTAAAAGCACTATTATCTAATAAAAAATCACCTTCTATTTTATTCACACCAGTTCGTTTTAACTGCTGTAATAACTGCTTAATATGCTGACGTGTTAGCATTGGGTCGCCGGAGAAATGTAGACGTAAATCCCCTTTATAAATGCCTCCCTTTAACTTGCTTTTATCACCTTGAATAACGGTCTGGTAACGGAAGTCGTCACCTAAAGTTAATTTAGCTGTAGTAGCCGTTAATAACTTTTGTACGCTGGCTGGGGTTTTTAGGGTTTCTTCTTGAAAACCGGCAATGGTTTTCTGATTACCCGCTTCTAAAACCAGGTAAGAGACCTGTGTACCTTTAGGTAATAGGGATTGTAACTGTTGCCATTGTTGCGCTAAAACACTTGTACTTAAAACACTACTGATAAAAAACAAACACACTTTTAACATATAAAACCACTTAATCGAGAAATCAATTTTGAGGATAACCTTTATCACCACACCATGCGATGAAAATTTAACAGATTAATAAATACAAACCTATTGGATAGTAAGACAAGGATAGTGATATAATTTTGCGCGTTATCTGCTTCACTTATCCCAGAACTTGGCCAGACAATATGAGTGTAAAAAAATGAATAATCCGCTGTACCAGAAAAATATCATTTCCATCGCCGATCTATCTCGTCCCGATTTAGAATTAATTTTAGAAACTGCCCACTCCTTAAAACAAACTCCCCAACCAACCTTATTAAATAACAAAGTGATCGCTAGTTGCTTCTTTGAAGCATCAACACGCACTCGCTTATCTTTTGAAACCGCAGTACAGCGTTTAGGGGGCAGTGTCATTGGTTTTGACAGTGGCGGTAATACATCACTGGCTCAAAAAGGCGAAACCCTAGCGGACTCGGTAAAAGTTATCTCATCTTACGCAGATGCTTTCTTTATGCGTCATCCGCAAGAGGGTGCAGCTCGTTTAGCCTCTGAATTTACTTCAGTCCCTGTGATTAACGGGGGAGACGGTTCAAATCAGCACCCTACGCAAACCTTATTAGACCTATTCACCATTTATGAAACTCAAGCGCGATTAGATAACCTTAATATTGCCTTTGTAGGTGATCTGAAATATGGCCGCACGGTGCACTCTTTAGCACAAGCTTTGTCGCTGTTTAACTGTAATTTTTACTTTATTTCACCTGAAGCATTAGCTATGCCAGACTATATTATTGAAGAGTTAACAGAACGTAATATTAATTTCTCTTTGCATACGAGTATTGAAGAAGTCGTTGATGAATTGGACGTGTTATATATGACACGCGTACAAAAAGAGCGCTTTGATGAAACTGAGTATCAACATATGAAATCAGCTTTTCTGTTAAATGCAAGTATGTTGAATAATGTAAAAGACAACCTAAAAGTATTACACCCATTACCACGTATTGATGAAATTAATCAGGATGTGGATAGCACACCTTATGCTTATTACTTTCAACAAGCACAAAACGGTGTATTTGCTCGCCAAGCATTGCTCGCTTTATTATTAACTAACCACTTTCAAGCAAAGCCTTAGGAGTTGATCATGCAAAAGAAATTACAAGTAGAAGCGATCGAGCAAGGTTCAGTAATTGACCATATTCCTGCGCAACAAGGTGTCAAGATCCTTAAATTTTTTAAATTTACACAAACCAATGAAAAGATCACCATTGGGCTTAATTTGGCGACTCAAAGTGGCGAAAGCAAAGATTTAATCAAAATTGAAAATACCTTCTTTAATGATAAACAAGCTAACCAATTAGCATTATTTGCTCCTCATGCGACAATTAATCAAATTAAAGATTTTAAAGTGGTTAATAAGTTCAAAGTGCGATTACCAAGTTCATTTATTGGTGTTTTATCCTGCCCTAACAGTAATTGCATCAGCCATAATGAGCCCGTTCAAAGCCGTTTTTATGTGAAACAGAAGCAGACCTTAAAACTAAAATGTCATTACTGTGAAAAATCTTTTGAGCGCGCAACTTTTGACGAGTTAGATTAATTAACCTTGGTTAAAAAACATTCAACAAATATCCTAGAATAATATTGAATTAGAGTGCGTTACGTTTATACTGATTACAAACTTCATCATTAAAAGTGAGCATTTATATGCAATACAATACTTCTGTTTTATGTGATATCTACGCCGATACGATTGATGTAGCTGAGCCGCTATTAACCAATTTTGGAGGACGCAACTCTTTTGCCGGAGAAGTGGTTACCGTTAAGTGTTTTGAGTCGGTAGGTTTAATTTATCAGGTGCTAGAAGAAAACGGTGCAGGCAAAGTGTTATTAATTGATGGCGGCGGTTCATTACGACGCGCGTTAATCAATGCACACATTGCAGAACTGGCCGTGGAAAACGATTGGGAAGGTATTGTGGTCAATGGTTGTGTACGCGAAGTGGACTCGCTAGAAGAGATGGATATCGGTATTCAAGCTATTACAGCGATGCCAGTGGGAGCAGATGACGACGAAATTGGTGAGGTAAACTCTCCAGTTAACTTTGCAGGTGTCACTTTCTTACCGGAAGACTTCTTATACGCAGACAGCACTGGGATTGTTATTTCTCCAGAGCCTTTAGTCTTAGATGACGAAGACGCCGATGAAGAAGATGTTTTCTAATCGTTAATATAACGATTACAAGCATAAAAAAACCAACATTAATGTTGGTTTTTTTATTTACAGCACTCTAAAGTAGCGATTAGTCTACGTTAGTTTCTGCTTGGTCAATTTTTCCAACTAATGCACTTAGGCGATCTTGCCATTGCTGATGCTCAGTATTTAGACGGTCATTTTCTGATTGTAACTGTTCTGTTTTACCGGCTAGGTTGGCTTTATCTTCTTTAAGCTCTTCAATTTCCATTTGCAGCAATGCAATAGTCTCTACAGCTTGGTTAATTTTGTTTTCTAATTTTTCTAATAGCTCGAATGTCATTTAAAGACCCTTAATACAAAGTAAATGGTTAACTGGAATCCAACGAGAATAAGCATTCCACGGCGCTTATTCAACCTTTGTTTTAATTTTTACGAAAAAAAGATGTAAATCGTCTTTAAAGTCTCACTATGTTAACCTTCTCACTGCAATTTTGAATTATTTGAGAGGAAAAATGTCAGCACAATTAACTAAGGGTAAGTACCAGCATTACAAAGGTAATTTTTACCAAGTAGAAGATATTGCTATTCACAGTGAAACCGATGAAGAGATGGTAGTATATCGCCCTTTATACGGAGAAGGACGATTATGGGTAAGACCGTTATCTATGTTTGTAGAAGATGTTGTGATCGATGGTAAAAGCCAGCCTCGCTTTGCCTTGGTAAACGAAGATTAACCGTTAAATCGACCACTGCCATTTACCCTGTCACAAACACTGCTCCATAGACAGGGAAGGCATATCGCAAGAAGGCTTTCCCACCACTTTCGCCGGTACACCTGCAACGGTTGTGTGTGCAGGTACAGCCTCTAATACCACACTACCCGCACCAATTTTAGCGCCCATACCAATTTCGATATTACCTAGCACTTTGGCTCCGGCACCAATCATAACGCCTTGGCGGATTTTAGGGTGACGATCACCACTCTCTTTGCCTGTACCGCCTAAGGTAACGCCTTGTAAAATTGACACATTATCTTCAATCACAGCGGTTTCACCGACAACAACACCCGTTGCATGGTCAAACATAATCCCTTTGCCAATAGTGGCAGCTGGATGCACATCCACACCAAAAATCACTGAACTACGATTTTGCAAATAAAAAGCTAAAGCAATACGCTTTTCTTGCCATAACCAGTGCGCCACGCGGTGAATTTGAATGGCATGGAAACCTTTTAAGTACAATAGTGGAATCGAATACTCTTCTACCGCAGGATCTCGGTCTTGCACGGCTAAAATATCTGCCATTGCGCTTTCAATCAAACTTGGGTCGCTTGAAAAAGCATCATCGATCACTTCTCTTACTAAGATACCCGGCATAGTGCGGCTGTCTAAACGATTCGCTAATTGATAGCTCAACGCTGAGGCTAAATCTTTATGATTCAAAATAGTTGAATGGAAAAAGCTAGCTAAAATAGGCTCATTAGCAGAACTATCCCAAGCCTCTTGTCTGATCTTCTCCCAAAGGTTTTTTACGTTACATTGCATTTTTTGTCCTTAAACTATTTTGTATCGTTATTTTGTTGATGGCTCAGCTAGTACTGCATCAAGAGAGTTTTTTTCTGGCACCACTGAAATAGGATCAAGATGAATTAAGATATCAGCACCAGGAAAATCAGTTTCTAAGATTAACTCAAGATCATCTGCTTTCTGATGCGCATCAAATAAACTTTGCTCATCATCTAACTCTAAATGTAATTGTATAAATTTAACATATCCGGAATAACGGGTTCTTAAATCATGTACGCCGCGCACACCTTTTACACTGTAAGCACGTTTAATAATTAATTCTTCGTCTTCTTGAGGAAGTTGTTTATCCATTAATGCATCAATAGATTGGATACCAATTTCCCAGGCACCATACAAAATAAATAAACTAACACCAATGGCAAAGACTCCATCCGCCCAATGCCAACCATAGCTGGCTAATATAATCGCTAATAGCACTGACCCATTTAGCATAATATCAGTACGGTAATGTAACGCATCCGCTTTAATCGCCATACTATTGGTTTTTCGTACTACGTAACTTTGAAATAGCACTAATGCTAGCGTGACCAGTAACGAAAATATCATCACTGAAATCCCCACACTACTCGCATGAATCTGTTGATTATTGATTAAAGCAGAAATACCATTAATCATTAAAAATATAGAAGACCCAGAGATAAACGCAGCTTGCGCTAAACCCGCTAAACTTTCAGCTTTACCGTGGCCAAAGCGGTGCTCTTTATCGGCAGGTTGCAATGCAATTTTAATAGCAAACAAGTTAATAATTGATGTTGTTACATCCATCAAGGAATCAGTCAAAGCCGCTAAAATACTTGAAGAACCTGTCATCACCCAAGCAACTAACTTAACAATAATAAGCAATGAAGCAGCGATAATAGCGGCATGGCCTGCACGCTTAATTAAATAAGCGTATTCTTGCGATTGCGATGATTGGGTCACGTTAACACCACTTTGAAAATAGTTGGGCAGGTATTATACCCATTATGATTTTATATACAAAAAACCGCTAGTATGTTTTGCATCCACTGAAAATAAGCAAGTGAAAACATCTTCAAATTAGCTTGGCTAGCTTTATACAGAAACAGTATAACTTGTATTTTTATCCATACTAATCAATCAATTAAATACAATATATAAAACATAAATGTGGGTGTTGATAAGTTTTTAATGCCTGCTCACCATAGCATTAATATTTCATTGCTTTTATTTTCCGTCAAACACCCATAAAATAAACCTTTGCCGTATTTAAACTTATAAAACAAGAGTAAACAGATGATTGAAGTTGCATTATACGAACCTGAGATTCCACCTAATACCGGAAATATTATTCGCCTGTGTGCTAATACAGGCTGTGTATTGCATTTGATTGAACCACTTGGCTTTGATTTAGATGAGAAAAAAGTAAGACGTGCAGGACTTGATTACCATGAGATGATCAATGTGCATATCCACAAAGATTACGATACGTTCTTAGCTGCGGTTGAAGGTAAGCGTTTACTAGCCTGTACCACTAAAACCACTACTTATCACCATAATGCAAACTTCCAAGATGGTGATGTATTACTATTTGGTCCAGAAACTCGTGGTTTACCAGCAAGCATTTTAGATGCATTGCCATTACAACAAAAACTACGTATTCCAATGCGTGAAGATAGCCGTTCAATGAACCTATCTAATGCTGTCTCAGTGTTTGTTTACGAAGCATGGCGTCAACTAGACTTTCCAGGGGCAGTATAAAGGCGAGATTCGAGATGCTAGATACGAAGTTAGAGATACGAGTACCTAGCATCTAGTATCTAGTA
>NZ_QOCB01000088.1 GCF_003318165.1 Psychromonas sp. B3M02 | reverse complement strand
AATACAATTGGTATAATATATTCATAAATTGAATATTACAGGAAAACTTCACACCCTATAAATTCATTTATTTTCACTATCGAAGGAGTCATAAAGATGCATACATCATTACCGGCGGGTTCAGCATTCCCTAAAATTGTAGTAACAGACCTTGAAGATAACATTATTGAGTTGGGAAAAATATCTACCACGGCAGACTGGAAAATGGTCGTTGTTTATCGTGGTAAGCATTGCCCTCTATGTACAAAATATCTAAACCTATTAGAGACCTATAAGCAAAGAATTGAAGATAATGGTGTTGAAATTGTTGCAGTATCTGCAGACAGCAAAGCACAACTTGAAGGGCATTTATCTGACTTGCAAGTCTCTTTCCCACTGTATTATGGTTTAACCATAGAGCAGATGCAGGTCTTAGGTTTGTATATCTCCAACCCTCGCTCTGAGAAAGAGACAGATCATAAATTTGCTGAGCCAGGCATGTTTGTTATCAATGAAAAAGGACAAGTACAGGTATTAGATATCTCTAACGGTCCTTTGGCGCGCCCTGAAATCGGTACCCTAGCAGCAGGTTTAGAGTTTATTAAAGCACCTGAAAATGATTACCCGATCCGTGGCACCTTCGAGTAATACTTTAAGCTAATAGGGTGTATCCCATTATTTAATGGGTCACCTGACTACTATTAAAAGCAACACTATTAAGAGTGAATAAATGGAATTAAGTACTTGGTTGGTTTATATCAGTGTGATTAGCCTATTATTGTTTAGCCCTGGACCGTCTGCACTATTGTGTATTTCTGATGGGGTTAAATTTGGCTATAAAAAGTCTATTCCGACTATCTTAGGCGGTGCATTATCAGCGCTGCTGTTAATGACAGTATCAGCTATTGGCTTAGGTGCGGTGCTTGCTGCATCAGAAATGCTATTTTTAGTGATTAAGATGCTAGGTGCAGCATACCTTATCTATTTAGGATGGAATTCATGGCGTGAAGGTGCAGTGAAATTACCGAGCACCAAGACCCCACAACAAGACTCATCGACATTGATTTACTCGCCTGATAAATTATTTAAAAAGAGTTTTATGGTTGGTATTAGTAACCCTAAAGACCTGTTGTTTTTTATTGCGTTATTTCCGAGTTTTATGAATGCAGACGAGCCACAAATGCCTCAATATCTGATCTTAGCCAGTACTTGGTTTTGTTTAGAATATTTATTGATGTCAGTTTATACCGGGCTAGGTGCAAAAATGGCACCTGTATTTGCTAACCCTGCTCCTATGCGTTGGGTCAATCGTACCTTAGGGACTGTTTTTGTTGGTTTAGGAGGTATGTTAGCTGTTTCTGCTTTATTGACTAAAAAACTATAAAGCTCGTTTACTTTACTTAAGGAATAAATGTGTCAAAAGAGATTGATAAATTAGCTTGGTTATTGGTACAAGATGGGAAGTTATTAGTGGCTCGCTCGCATAATAAATCTTTGTTTTATTTACCCGGTGGCAAGCGCGAATTGGCAGAGTCTGATCAGCAAGCACTTAGTCGTGAAATTAATGAAGAGCTATCAGTTAACTTACACAGTGATAGCATTCGTTATGCGCAAACATTTTATGCCGAGGCTGATGGGCAACAAGAGCCTGCGATCGTTAAACTAAGCTGTTACTTTGCGGAGTTCGAAGGGGAGCTAGTCGCGAGCGCTGAGATAGCTGAAATTAAATGGTTAAGCTACCAAGAAAAAGCACAGTGCTCGCTAGGTGCAATAAAGGTCTTTGAATGGCTTAAACAGCAACAAGCCATATAGTTAACCCAGTATTGTAAGCGAACGATACCACTCTTTATATCAATGACACTCACCGCTTTTCGCTAATCAGTGTCATTGCTGTTATACATCTTCATCTAGTTTTATATCGCGCCCACCAAGATAACCAAATACACCAGATAAAAAACAAGTAATGGCACATAACCACAGTGTGGTTGTCCAGCTTTCAAAGTAAGCATGCAACATACCCGTTGCAATAGGTCCGATTGCCGCTAAGGTATAGCCTAGTGATTGTGCCATGCCCGACAATGACGCTGCTTGTAGAGAATGGTTTGTGCGATAACTAATATAAGAGAGACCTAAGATAAAGATAGCGCCTGAAGAAAAGCCTAATAAAATAGACCAGACAAAGGCCGCATCAGGTAAATACAACAAACCTAAAAAGCAAATGCTACCAATAATCGCTAAAGATATTGCTAATATACTTTGGTCTTTTAACTTTGCTAATAATGGAATTAATATTAATCCTGGCGTTGCTGTCGCTAATTGAAAAGTACCGTGCAGCACACCCGCTTCTTGAGCTGTGTAGCCAGTCTCCATCAATATGTTAGGCAACCAAGCAATAATGATATAGGTGAAAAATGAATTAAAGCCTAAACATAAAGTGATCTGCCAAGCTAACGCATGATGCCAAATTTTACCATTAGTGATTGGTGCTAATAGGTCTTTAGTTAGTTTGGTGTGAAGTCGTAATTGCGGTATCCAAATAATGATACTGATTAACGTGAGTATGCCATAGGATGATAATGCCACTGCCCAACCAATATCTTTGTAGGCGGCTAGTGGAATGAGTAGGGCAGAATAACTACCTGAAAATATCCCCATGGACAATACGTACGCCGAGGTCATTAAGGCCACTTTATGTGGGAAGTCACGTTTAATTAAACTGGGTAATAATACGTTTCCAATAGCAATACCCACACCAATGATCGCGGTGCCTACATAAAGTACAATAACTGAGTCAATTAAGCGTGAACTTAAGCCAATGGCGATCAATATTAATGCAAGAAATAATGATATTTCTAAACCTTGTTTTTTAGCTAATTTCGCGGCAACGGGGGATGCAAAAGCAAAGGCTAGTAGAGGTAAGGTTGTTAGCATACCTGCTTGAGAGGCACTAAGGTCAAAATAACTAATTATTTGGTCTAATACTGGACCAAGACCTGTGACTGGTCCTCGCAAGTTAGCCGCTATTAATAGGATACCTAAAACTAATATAAAAGAGGCAAAACGAGAACGTGTTGAGATTAACATGGATATAATAAGCTCTGAAATTAAAAGAATAATTATATCAGATCTCCTAAGGTGAACGTATGATATTCATACTTTTTGTTGATTTACTTTCAGGCACTGAAATGGGTATCTGTTGCGTTTAAATTTTACATGTCTTATTGCCTTCGCTTCAGGTAAAATCCAGCTTATTTTTCCCCAAATACTCAGCAAGTGATCGTGATGATTCTGTTGGATAGAAGTTACCTCAAGGAATCTGATTGAGATAACCTTATAATTTTTTAATAGGAATAACATGTTAATTGTTGATTACCAAAGTAAAAGCTACTGCCGTTTTTTAAGTAATATGCCGAAAATTGCACAGCATAAAACACGCTTTTTAATTACCTTTAATGGTGGTGATGAATCTCAACTTGCTGAGTTTAGCGAGGCACTTACCTCAGAAACAAATAGTGGTATACAAAGTAATAACGTTATCGAACAAAAAGCTTCTGAGGAAGAGGTTGCTGCATTATTTTCTCAAGCACGAGATACACGTGATATTTTAACTTTTGCAAAAGCGGATCGCTTATTCGATAAAAAAACGGCAGTAAAAGCGTCTCATGAGCGTGATAACGGCTTTGATTTAAATAATCTGTTTAAGCAGATTGCTAAACATAACGGTATTGTTGTTCTAGCGCCTCAACAGAAACAAATTTTGAGTGCTTCTATGTCAACTAAAATGGATGTTTTGGTACGTTTTAAATAGGTTTAAATAAAGATAACAATGAAGTGATCTATCACTTCATTGTTATTAAGACAGTCTTATTAAGTCAGTGGGCTAGTTACGCATCTTCAATAACTGCATAAGTACCAGTAGCATAAGCCACTAACACTTCTTTTTCATCGAATAATTCAATGGTCACAAATGCAGTTGTTCTGCCTTGGCGTTTGACACTGGCCGACGCTAGTAAGTATTTTCCTAATGCGGGCTTCAGGTAGTTAATCTTAATTTCCATTGTCACAGCCGTATAACCAGATTGTAAATTCGATACGGCCGCATACCATCCTGTATTATCCATCAAAGTTGAAATAACACCACCATGTACAAACCCTTTGTGTTGTAGATGATAAGGCTGAGTATGTAGCTCAACGTTAGCTTGGCCTTCTGTGAAGTCTTTTAATTTGGCACCTGTGTGCTCTAAAAATGGGAAATGGATCTCTTTCATTAATAATTCCTTAGGGTGGATAATACAAAAATGCAGTGGATATTGAGATTACTTAATGCTATTTGATACATTGATATTAATAAGGTGCCGATCATCGCAACAAAATCGGAATAACTTAAATGAGTAAAGGAGAAGTTTCCAATCATTTTATGTTTAACTTATCATGCTTAGTACTTAAGTGTTAATTTTTAGCTTTTTAGTTGTTATAGTTTAGGTTCTTTGCTTTTTTGTTCAGGATTATTTATGAAAAACCCAGATATTCCCAGTAATGAAAAACAGCGTTTAGCGATGCTTAAGTCCTTGGAAGTCTTGGACACATTAGCAGAGGAGCGCTTTGATCGTATTACTAGGCTTGCTAAACGCTTGTTTGATGTTCCCATTGCTTTAGTGACTTTAATAGATGAAAACCGTCAATGGTTCAAATCATGTATTGGGCTTGATATTAATGAAGGGCCTCGTGAAACCTCTTTTTGTGGCCATGCTATTTTAGGTGATGAGATATTGGTTATTCCTGCCGCAAGCAAGGATCTTCGCTTTTACGATAATCCCCTAGTCATAGATGAACCTAAAGTAGAATTTTATGCTGGATGTCCGCTAGTTATCAACGGATATAGATTAGGGACTATTTGTATTGCAGATCATTATGCTCGTGAATTTAGTAAAGATGATTGTGATGCTTTAAAAGATTTAGCTAAAACAGTGGAATTAGAGTTGTCTGCTGTGCAATTAGCCACTCAAGATGATCTAACAGGTCTATTAAATCGCCGTGGTTTCCTCTCTTTAGCCCAAAACTCACTTAATCTATGTAATAGAAGTGAGCTTCCTGCATCTTTAGTCTATCTTGATTTAGATCGCTTTAAAGCGATTAATGATACCTTTGGTCATGAGGTTGGCGATCAAGTCTTAACTATTTTTGCAAAAGTATTAGGTGATAATTTTCGTTCTTCAGATGTTATTGGACGCTTGGGCGGTGATGAGTTTGTAGTGTTATTTAGTAATACAGATGCTGCTAATACTGAACAATTAATGTCAACGTTAACCATGGCATTGCAGACGGAACTTGATGATAATAAAATCACCTTAGATGTTTGTTTTTCCTATGGCATTACTGAGTACAACGTGGATAAGCATAATGATATTCAGCAGCTACTGTCTGAGGCCGATCACGCTATGTATCAATGTAAGTACAATGAATAAAATAAAGGATATTTAAAACAATTAAGCAGTTGTGTTAGTAACTACTTAATTATTTAACGAAGTAACAGGATCTGTTTAGCCAATGGATTTTTTGGTGAAAAACTCAGGAACAATAGATTTATAAGCAAATGACTTATGTTCTTTAATCTCTTCCAATGATAAGCCTTGCAACTCATAGGGAAATACTACCCAATCGTCAGTTGAATGAACAAAGTAATCGGGACCTGCACAATCTGTTAATGTCTTTTTCTTCCAAACCGTGGCAATACGTACATCTTCAGGCATATTTCGCTTTAGCCTTGCTTTCAGCTCACTGATCACTGCTTCTGCATTTTTACCTGAGCGGTACATATCATCGACGATCAGCAGTTTATCATCTGCATTAAGCTGTTTAACTAAGTAAGTTAGACCATGGACATTAATCGGTTGATCACCTGTTGTTTGTTGGTGATAACTGTCAAAACCACCATAGGAAGTTCGGATTGATATATGGTCGGTTTTTATACCTAATGTTTGTAAACATTCCTGCACGTAAATACCCACTGAGCTACCGCCTCTCCATAACCCTACAATAAAAGTCGGTTTAAAGTCGCTGGCAATAATTTGCGTTGCTAATTGGAAAGATTCCTCAATTAAGGTGTCTTCATCTAAAAATATTTTTTCGTCGTATTTAGCCAAGAAATCACCCATTTATTGTGTTATGTTTATTGGAATTTATTGAAAAAATTAGAACATAAAGTCACTTTATATTCAATCACTAGTGACATTAACTTTAAGCAGATTTGGAAGTGATATGGCAGAAAAACAATATTTAACCGCTCAAAATTTATTAGAAGATTCATATGCTTTAGCACGTCAAATTTTGGATAGTGATTTCAAACCAACCTTTATCGTCGCTATATGGCGTGGCGGTGCACCTATTGGTATTGCTGTACAAGAGTTTTTAGCCGTGCATGGTATTGAGTCTGACCATATTGCTATTCGTACTTCTTCTTATGCTGCCGCTATCGATCAGCAGCAAAAAGAGGTGAAAGTTCATGGTTTAAATTACCTGGTGAAGAACCTAGAACATCATGATCGCCTGTTACTAGTTGATGATGTTTATGATACAGGGCGCTCCATTGAAGCAATTATCAAAGAGCTACAGCGCAAAACACGCTTAAATATGCCTGAAGATGTTCGTGTTGCTGTGCCGTATTTTAAGCCAACACGTAATCAAACGGATAGAGTTCCTGACTATTATCTACATGAAACTGACGCGTGGTTGAAGTACCCTCATTCATTAGAAGGGTTGTCGGCTGAAGATATAGCTGCAAAACGTCCGCGTTTATACGAAATCATTAAAGATTTTTTACCTGCTGAAAAGTAGCATCGCATTATTCAATTTATAGTCAGAGGGTTTCCTCTCTGACTACTTTTCCTGTTAACTTTCCTTCTCTTTTTAACTCATGCTTACCTCTATTTTGCCCATTTATCAAAATAAGATACCTTAGATAGGTACTTAAACTAAACAAACTCAGTAATACCATGGCCTGTATTAAGATGGCAAAAAACTATGGCTTTATAGAATTTTTTTACTTTTCTAAGCCGTTATTTATTTTATCTAAACAGAAGTAATTTTTTTATATTTAAATGGAGTATTCGCTATTAACACACTAATCTTATGGTTTTTAGATACTCCTTGAGAAAATATATGACAATTAATTTACGCTTAGTGATTGGCTTTGGTGTGGTGATGTTAATGATGTTGATATTGAATTTTATCAGTATCCATCGTGTTAATTTTATTGATGATACGATCACCGAAATTACGGATGTTAATGCAGTTAAACAACGCTATGCCATCGATTTTAGAGGCAGTGTTCACGACCGTGCTATTGCATTGCGAGATATCGTATTAGCAAGAACAGCGTCTGAGATGCATGTCGCAATGGAAGCGTTAGCGCGATTAGGTGAGAGTTACCATCAATCATCATTGGCAATGAATAAGATTATTGAGTCGGATATGGCTAGTCTTGATGAAAAAAGCATCTATCAACAGATTAAACAGATAGAGTCTCAAGCGATGCCATTAGTTACTCAGATCATCGATGCCAAACGTGCAGACAACATTAACTCTGCCAATGAGATATTACTTAATCAAGCCAAACCAGCTTTTATCGAATGGTTAGCTGTGATTAATGAGTTTATTGATTATCAAGGTATTGCTAATCAAGAAGCGACAAAAGAGGTGCGAATAGTTGCAAGCTCATTTCAAAGCTGGATGGTCAGTTTAACCAGTTTTGCCATTCTCCTTGGTTTATTTGTGGCCTTCCGTATCAGTTACCAAGTTAAACAATCCGTAGGTGGTGATCCCCAAGAGGCTGCTAAAGTGGTGTCTAAAATATCACAGGGGAATCTCACAGGTAAAATAGTGTCTTGTTGTCCAAACAGTATGATGGCTTCAATTGGCATTATGCAGCAACAGTTAAAGTCCACTGTGAATAATATTATTGCTTCTTCTTCTGAGTTATCAGAACGAGCAACATCAGTGACAGCGGGGTCGTTACAAGCGTTAACCGCCGCAGACCAACAGGTAGCACAAACCAAAGATGCACAGGTGCGCTTAGTATCAATGACTGAAAGTATCGATAATGTGGTTGATACGGTGAAACAAACTGAAGATAACTCTATAAGCACAGCGACATTATCGCAGCAAGGTAAAGAGGCCGTGCAACATGTTGCTAATGAGATTGGCAATATATCTACTACTGTTAACGCTACGGTATCGCAAATTACTATTTTACAGGAGAGAACCCGAGAGATTGGTGAGATTATTAATGTCATCCGAAGTATTTCTGACCAAACTAATTTATTAGCATTAAATGCCGCGATAGAAGCTGCTCGTGCAGGTGAAACAGGGAGAGGGTTTGCGGTGGTTGCCGATGAAGTACGTCAATTAGCGATCAGAACAGGTGATGCAACGGGCGAGATTGAATCCATGATAAATCAAGTGCAAGGAGATACAGAAGCCTCTGTGAGAGCAATGGAGACAACCGTACCTCAAGTTGAGAAGGGGTTAACATTAACCCATCAAGCGAATCAGTTATTAAATGATATACAGCGTCAAGCTGATGACTCGTTGGCTAAGGTACAAGAAGTGGTCTCCGCAACTCATCAACAAGTTGTTACTATTTCTGATGTTTCTAATGGTGTTGAGGAGATTTCAGTGATGGCAAAAGAGACTAGCGAAACCTTAAAAAATAATCTGCATCAAGCCGAGTTATTGGAAGCACTCTCGAAAAAATTAAATAAAGATACCGAGTATTTCAGTGTATAAATAGCAAAATTTGAATCCAAAAGAGGGGCTTTGGTTAAGTATCAAAGCCTCTCTTTTCACTCCTATATTGTATGACTAATTAAGCAGGTGACAAGACACTTTTCCATAATAAATATCTGCTCAAAACCCACCATAAATAATGCTTTCTTTTCATTAAGTTCATTGCATTTAGCTTGTTAGCGATGTAATCAAAGCCGCATATTACATTTTACTGGTCAACAATATGTCATTGTTATGTCAATTTGAATAAATGGTCAAGATACCTTAGCACCAATAAAGAGCGTTACTTGACCCTTTGGTCAGTATTGTGTTTGCCTTTAACTATTCAAATAACACTATTTTTAAGTTGATATGCTGATATTGGTTAATCTGTATCACCAATTTGGGGCGTTAAAGCACCAAATTTGAACTATTTCAGTACATCAATTAACCATAAGTTGTGTTGATTTTAATCATGCTTTGATAGATGGTTTAAATAGTGGTTGGGTTCATGGAATAGTAATAACCCGTTATTAAACTACGTTATAGATAACTAGTTTACCGAGTTTAAGGGATTAAATTGATGGATACAAAACAGATGAAATACGCAAGTTTAGCTTTGATTATGCTTGCAGGAAGTAGTGTTTTAAATGCTCAAACTAATGGTCACCATGATTGGGTTGCTGATCAAGAATATAAGTTGACCATTTTACATACCAATGACAACCATGGGCACTTTTGGCAAAATAAATATGGCGAATATGGTATGCCGGCTAGAGCAACATTAATCAACTATATTCGAGCAGAAGTAGAGGCTGAAGGCGGGGCTGTTCTGTTACTGTCTGGCGGTGATGTTAATACTGGTGTACCCGAATCCGATTTACTTGATGCAAAACCTGACTTTATCGGCATGAATATGATTGGTTACGATGCGATGGCTGTGGGTAACCATGAGTTTGATAATCCTTTAGATGTGCTAGCTCAGCAAGCTGATTGGGCTAACTTTCCTTTTTTAGCGGCAAACATATACAAAGATGGCAAGCGTATGTTTGATGCTTACAAAATTTTTGATAAAGCGGGCGTTAAAATAGCGGTGATCGGCTTAACTACTGAAGATACCGTGAAAATTGGTAATCCCGAATTTATTAAGCAAGTGACCTTTACTGACCCTAAAGTAGAAGCTAAGCAAGTCATTGCAGAGTTAAAAACCACTGAAAAACCAGATGTTATTATCGCGGCAACCCACATGGGACACTACCTGAATGGTAACAGTGGTGCGAATGCACCTGGTGATGTGCAATTAGCTCGTTACCTTGAACCTGGTGACCTTGATATGGTTGTTGGCGGACACTCTCAAGAACCTGTGTGTATGGAAGGAAAAAATAAATACGCAAGTTTCAAAGCGGGTGATGCATGTACCCCTGATCAGCAAAATGGTACTTACATCGTTCAAGCTCATGAATGGGGTAAATACGTAGGGCGTGCCGATTACACCTTCAAAAATGGTGAGCTAACATTGCAGTCATACCAATTAATTCCGGTTAATCTTAAACACAAAGTTGCCGGAGAAGATGGTAAAAAAGTCCGCGTTTTTGTTGAGCAAGAGATTGTTCAAGATGAAGAAGTGCTAAACACCTTAAAACCATTCCAAGAACAAGGCCAAGAAGCATTAAATATTGTTGTGGGTAGTACCGATGGTTTGTTACAGGGGGAACGTAAAGTCGTTCGTAATAACCAAACTAACTTAGGTTACTTGATTGCAACATCTCATAAGCAACGCGTACAAGCTGACTTTTCAGTCATGAATTCTGGTGGTATTCGTGCTTCTATTGAAACGGGCGATATTACCTACAAAGATATTTTAACCGTACAACCTTTTGCCAATACCATCACCTATGTGGACATGAGTGGTGCTGAAGTCATGGACTACTTAAAACAAGTTGCTACTAAACAGAAAGATTCTGGTGCTTATCCACAGTTTTCAGGTATCACTATGGAAATCAATGGTATGCAGCTTAGTCAGGTAATGATTTCAGGTAAGCCAATCCAAGTTGAACAACAGTATCGTTTCAGTGTGCCCTCGTTTAATGCCGCTGGTGGTGATGGATATCCTAATATTACGCAACATCCCACCTATGTAAATACAGGGTATGTGGATGCGGAAGTATTAAAGGATTATGTCCAATCTCATTCCCCTATTAAGGTCGCTCAATTTATTCCTGAGTACCAATAATCTCTTACTATTCCATCATTATTTAGGGAATAAAAAAGTAAATAATTTATCAGTTAAACAAAACTGTCATAAAGCCCTGTTAACTTCATGCGCTTTGTGATTTCTGACGCGTCTATTTTCAAAACGGGTTCGTCATATTTTAAAAACATTGTATAAGGATGATGAAATGTTAAATAAAACAATGCTAAGCATTGCTGTTGCAACGGTTTTAGCGAGCCCAATAACACAAGGTGCCACTATTTATGAAAAAGATAATGGCGATAACTTGCAAGTGTATGGTGAAGTGGGTGTTGGTGGGCATATAGGAGCAGATTACGAGTACGGTGAATTCTACACCGATGACGAATCTTACATTGATGACAGCTTTGCGACCTTAGGACTTAAAGGCGAATACGATGATGTGTATTACCGTTTAGAGCTAGATTATGAACGTGAGAACTGGGAATACGGATCAGGTGATATGGTGCTTGCCATCGATAAACTGTTTATAGGTTACAAATTCTATCAACAGCATGCCATTGAAATTGGTTTAACCGATACAGCGTTAGACGATTACGATAAATTTGGTGACTTTACCTTTGATACCACAGTAGAAACGGGTGAAGGTGGTGACCAGGAGAATACCGTTAAATATGAAGGTGTGATGTCTAACTTTAAGATGGGCTTATCTTACACTTACGATGGTGAAAGCTCTTCTGGCTCTGAATTAGGTGACGTGATCAATGGTTATGTGGGCTTCTTCAGTGATTATGCTGATGTTGTTTTAGGAGCTGAAACCCGCACAGGCTCTGAAGGTATCTCTAAATACGGTGAGCAGATGCTGTATACCTTAGGATTAAGAGCTTACCTTGGCGATGACCTGGCGATTGGTTTAAATGGTTTTATCGAATATGAAGATATTGCTCAAGAATCGACACTTATTTCAATTAGCGACGACCTAGAAGAAACATACTCTTATAACGATTATCAAACGCTTGAAAATAAAGGGGCGTTGATTTCTGCTCGTTACATTGCAACGGAAAAACTGGAGCTTACTGGCTCATTTAACTACGAGGCTTATGAAGAGTGGGATATCTACAGTCCATATGGTGTTGCACCTGATGATGAGTATTCATGGGGCAAAGAACGTATATGGGGCACATTAGGGTTTAATTTTAAACCCACTAAATCAGTGGTATTTGCATTGGAAGCTAACTTTGGCGAAGCAGCGCAAGACGCTTATGCATATGGTCGTGTTTATTTCTAACTTGCTGTAAGCAGTTAAAAATCAAAGATTAATTTAAGGATAAAATGATGAGTAATATTTTGAAAAAGACCACATTATCGCTAGTTATTAGTGGTATTTTGGCAGCCAATGCTAATGCTGCAATCACCGATATTATTATTAGTGAGTATGTAGAAGGGTCAGGCGATAATAAAGCCATTGAATTGACCAATACGGGTTCAAGCAGCTACACATTCCCTAGTAATATTGAATTACAATATAGCTCTTACGATAACCAAATTAGAACACCTGACGGTGATAATATATTGGAAGGGCTCACCATTGCAGGTGGTGCGACAGTTGTTATTTATAACAGCGCTGCAGATGCTGCCTTGAGTGAATCAATTGCCAGTTCTGCGACAGCGGTTATCGCGGCCAGTTACGATGAGCAGTCCTATTACAGCTTAAGCTTTAATGGTGATGATCACGTGGCGATTATCGATACGGACACTAATACCACTTATGACACAATTGGTACTGATGGCACCTATTGGGGAAGTGGTCAAACATTGCGCCGTAGAGCTGGTGAAGGAGATTCTACACCTGTTCAATCATCCACTTACTCTTCATCTGAATGGGAAGATTTTGGTGAAGATGTTTTCGATGACCTTGGCACAGCAACTTACTCAGAGTACGAGGAAGTGGTTGCTTCCACTTGTTCTTTAGACACACAAACAACCATTGCTGAAATTCAAGGCTCTGATTCAGCTTCTCCCCTTATTAGCAGCGGTTTTGAGTCTGCTGAAAGTTATAATGTGACAGGTATCGTCACAGCAGTCACTAGTTATCCTGAAAAAGGTTTTTACTTACAAGATGTAACACCAGATGGTGATGAATTGACGTCAGATGGTATTTTTGTGAGTACTGCTAACGCTACCGATGACATGATAGGTAATACTGTATGTGTGACAAGTACTGTGACTGAATACTACACACTGACACAATTAGAAACTGATGAATGGGATATCATTGATACAAGCACTTCAGCGCCTGCAGCAACTGATATTGAAATGATCGCAGATGATAACGGTTCGTTTAATGCAACGTTAGAGCGTTATGAAGGTATGTTAGTTAACTTACCTGAAGATATCGACATGAACACTAGCGGTAATCAAGATATGCGTGTCACTAAAACTTTTGGTTTTAACTATGACAGCTACCGTAATGATTTAATTTTGTCTTATCTTCGTCCTAATATGAATCCTACCCAGGACAATGTTGCAGGTAGTGATGAAGCTTATGCTGCTGAAGATGAAAATGATGATTATCGCTTAATTGTGGAAAGCAGTGAAAGTGCTGATGATGGCGAAATTCCTTATTATCCAAATTTCAACTCAAATCCGGAAGATAACTATATTCGTATCGACGATAGTGTTATTGGCATGGAAGGTGTGATTACCTATAGCTACGGCAATTTTAATATGGTCGTCACTAATGAATTGGTGAGCAGTAACTTTACCCATAATACAGATAGAACTTCCTCTCCAGATTTAAGCACAACGACCGATGATGATAGCTTTGTGATTAAAGTCGGTACTCAAAATGTGCTTAACTTATTTAACTCTCCATATGGTGGCGATAGCAATAGCTTTGGTGATAACCGTGGTGCCGATGATGAAGATGAATATACCAAACAACTTGCGAAATTAGTTTCTGCTATCAAAGGGTTAGATGCTGATATTGTTGGGTTAATGGAAATAGAGAATAACGGTTTTGGCAGTGATAGTGCTATCCAAGCGCTTGTTGATGCGATTAATGATGAATATTACGATGAAGATCCTAAGGATGTGGATAGTGATGTTTCCATCAGTAATCGTTATGTCTTTGTTGGTTATGACTCTAACAGTGACCTTGTATTAGATGAAAATGATGCGTTAGGCACAGATGCGATTAGTACAGGTTTAATTTACCGCCCTACAAAAGTAAGTATTGAAAGCATGCAAGTGATTTCAATGCCTGAGCAGCACGCTCCTGTGGTTGTCAATGATAGTAACGTTGTTGTCAAAGACAGCAGTGGCGAAGTGCTTGAGAGCGGTGATAATTATCAACGTGAAACGCTTGCTGCTACCTTCAAAATTCCTAATACAGGTAAAACGTTAACGGTCGCTGTTAACCACTTTAAATCAAAAGGATCAACGTGTTGGGAAGATTGGGATGGTGTTGAGTTTGGTGATGAAAGCACCTGGTCAGATGATGCCCCTGATGCAGATTTACAAGGCTCTTGTGAAAACTTACGTGTAGCCGCAGCGGTTCAATTAGCTGAAGAGCTTGATGAAATTGGCGGTGACCGTGTCATTGTGGGTGACTTAAACTCTTATGGTCAAGAAGATCCAATGTTAGTACTTACAGAGAATACTACGGGTAAAGAGATTATTGCCGCACGTGATACTTACATCGGTGATAAGCCACAATTTAACGTTGATGGTTCTGCTGAAACAATTACAAAAACCTACGGTTACCTAAATACAGTCGCATTAAAAGATGCAGCAAAAGATCAACAAAGCTGGAGTTATTCTTACGATGATGAAATAGGTTCGTTAGACCATATTTTAATAAGTCCTTCATTAGAAACGCGTCTTATTGATGCAGTTGATTGGCATATCAATGCCCCTGAATCATCGCTATATGATTACAACAGTGAATATAAAGGTGATTTTGCAGATAACTTCTACGTGGATGATGAGTATCGCTCTTCAGACCATGACTCTGCGATTATTTCATTAAGCTATGAATATGGTGAAGTGGGTGAAGGGGAACCAGTATACCTAACCATTAGCAGTAGTGCTGTCACTGTTCCTTATGTTTTAGCGGAAGGTGCTTTAGTGGATGATGTTGTACAAATCGCTTTATCCTCTTCGGAAGATATGAGTGATGTTGTACTACCAAACATTACCATCACAGAAGACAACCAATCATTAGTAGAAATTGAGGTCTATGGTATCGAAGCGGGTGAATACACCGCCAAGATGACCCTAACACGTGATGGAGAAGTGTTATCTGACTACACTCAATCAATGACTTTCGAAGCAGCTTCTGAAGATTCTACTAGCGCAACTATCGCACCGGCTGAGGAGTATGACGGTTCAGGTGGTGGTGCATTTGGTTTATTCAGCCTACTGTCACTTTTGGGCTTAGCATTCTTACGTCGCCAAAAGGCCTAACTTAACCTAGTCATTAGGATGCCAATACAGAGATTGTATTGGCATCACTAGCACGTTTATTTTTAAATGGTATTTAAAGAGAGATAACATGGATAACAAACTAAAAACAGCGTTACTGTTATTAGCATTCGGTGGCTTAGCGGCTTGTGAAAGCAGTGATGATAACTCTACGATCACTAGTAATGATTATATTACAGCGATCCAAGAGAGTGAGTCGACTGAAGAAGAAACGGCGACAGAAACGGAAGATGACAGTAGTACTGAAGACACCAGCAGCGAAGATACTACAACAGCGAGCGTACTCTTAAATGGTGATTTTGAAAGTTGGACCGATGGCGTGCCAGATAGTTGGACAACTATTGAAGATGGGATCACTGTTATCCAGTCTGCAGATCAGTTTTATGAAGGTGAAAATTCTGCAGAAGTAACGGTAACAACTGCTACTCAAGGTGATACTGATTTCCGTCAATCTATTGATGTTGAATCTGGTGTGACTTATACCGTAACGACATGGGTTTATCATACGGAAGGTATGGTGAGTGCTCGCTTATATGTAGACGGTTACCAAAACTATTCAGATCCTGACTTAGTCTATCAATGGCAAGAAATGACCTATAGCTATACCGCCGACGAAGATAAAAATATCGAGGTGGGTTTACGATTCTATGATCAAACAGGTTTTGATGAAGAAGAGATTGTTTATGTCGATAACTTTTCGGTTAGTAATGAAAGTGCTGAGAGTGAAGAAGAGGTAACTGAAGAGGTGACTGATGAGACTTCAACTGAAGAAGAAGTAACAGAAGAAACAACTGATGAAGAGACTACTGAAGAGTACGCAACTGACGATACCGAGAGCACTTTATTACTAAATGGTGACTTTGAAAGCTGGACTGATTCATTGCCAGATAGTTGGACAACTATCGATAGTGATATTGGCGTTACACAGGATACAAGCAATTATTATGAAGGAACGTCTTCTGCACAAGTAGCAGTAAACTCAGGTACTCAAGGTGATACTGATTTACGTCAATCTATTGATGTTGTCGCAGGCACTTCTTACACTTTCAGCACATGGGTTTATCACACCGATGGTTTTGTTAAAGCGAGATTATATATAGATGGTTACGCCGATTACTCTGACAATACGATAGTAAACGAATGGCAAGAAGTCACTACTACTTATGAAGCGACAGAAACCACTAGTATTGAAGTTGGTGTGCGTTTCTACGACCAGACTGGTTTTACCGATTCTGAAATTGTTTATATTGATAGTTTGTCAGTGACTACCGATTCAAGCTCTGATACTAGTGCCTATTATGCCAGTGCAGAAGGGTTATCTGGCCTTGAGTTAAAAACAGCTTTGTATAATATTGTTAAAGATCACACCACTAAAACATACGCTAATTTATGGGACTTCATGGGTACTAATTCATTAGATGTTTATTATGAAAATGATGGTTCTATTTTAGATATGTACTCTGAAAATGTGTCTACGTCAGATAGTTATAATTACACGCCGGTGACAGATCAATGTGGTAACTATACTGGTGAGGGTAGTTGTTATAACCGTGAACATTCATTTCCTAAGAGTTGGTTTGATGAAGAATACCCAATGTATACTGATATTCATCATATTTTTGCTACCGATGGTTATGTAAATGGTCAACGCAGTAGTTATCCATATGGTGTTGTAGGGACAAGTAGTTATGTTTCTGATAACGGCAGTAAAGTAGGATCGGCAAGTAGCGACCTAGGATATACTGGTACCGTTTTTGAACCCATTGATGAGTTTAAAGGTGACTTTGCTAGAGCGTATTTCTACATGGCAACCCGTTATGAAGATATTGTATCTACTTGGGAAACAAATTCAGATAATGCTGCTGCAGTATTAGATAGCAGTTCTGATTATGTTTATGAAGACTGGGTGATTACACTGCTTAAAGAGTGGAATGAAAGTGATCCTGTGAGCCAAAAAGAGCTTGATAGAAATGAAGCGGCTTATGAATTCCAAGGTAACAGAAACCCATTTATTGACCACCCTGAATACGTTAGCGAAATTTGGGCTGATTAATATAATAGGAAAGTAAATTATACCAATTGCATTAAATAAGTGATTGGTATTAGTCAGTATACTGATAATCTCAGCAAAAAGGTCTGTATTTACAGACCTTTTTGCTATTAAAAGGAGTAGTTTTACTCTATCTCTTGTCCTGCTATTGCATACTATTTAGTAAGCATCTCACCTTACGTCCCTGCTATTTTTTATATTTAATAATTAAGTTTTGATCGTTTTTTAAGCTTAAAAGTTAAAGTTCCATAAATGTTAATCATTTATAAGTCATTAATTTGGAAAATTTTAAAATTAAACTTATCATCCAAATGTATGCAATTTATATTTATTTTGTATGCATTTATTATTGCTTGATAGGTTTGTTTTCGATCTATTGAGTGATCTAAAGCTTATTGTATCAATCACACCAATAGCAGAGCTATTTTTGGTTAAAACGACTTATTTTATGTGATTGTGGTTAAGGGAATAACCATTATAAGGGCAACCTTTTTTATTTTCTTCCACAAGCATGCCTAACCGTTAATCTTCATAGGCATCAATTACGCTTTAAATGATGTGCATTTTTTTCCTGAAACCTAGTTCAGCGGCTTGGTTGTGTTTGCATCAATTATTATAAAAAGAAATACATATTAGTATTCAAAAACATTAAATTAAGGAACTTTTCAATGTTCAAAAAATCGATTCTTTGTTTGTCGATCGCAACTGTTTTAACTCATTCTGTTGCGCAAGCTGCCACTATTTATGAAAAAGAAAATGGCGATTACTTGAAAGTATATGGTGAAGTTGGCGTAGGTGGCCATGTCGGGGCTGACTATGAATATGGGGAGTTTTATACGGACGAACAATCATATATTGATGATAGTTTTGCCACACTAGGGTTAAAAGGTGAAACTGAAGGGATTTATTACCGTTTAGAGCTGGATTACCAACGTGAAAATTGGGAATACGGTTCAGGTGATATGGAACTGGATGTTGATAAATTATTCTTGGGTTATAAGTTTTATAAACAACATGCTATTGAAGTTGGTTTAACCGATACCGCATTGGACGATTACGATAAGTATGGTGATTTTACCTTTGATACCACAGTAGAAACCGGCGAAGCGGGCGACCAAGACAATACTATTAAGTATGAAGGTGTTGCTGACGCGTTTCGAATGGGCATCTCTTATACTTACCAAGGTGAGAGCTCATCGGGTTCAGAGCAAGGTGATATCGTAAATGGTTATGTTGGTTATTTCAGTAACATTGTAGATGTAGTCGTCGGGGCTGAGACGCGTCGTGGATCTGATGGTCTGTCGAAATATGGAGAGCAAAACCTATTTACGTTAGGTTTACGAGCCTATGTATTAGAAGACCTAGCGATTGGTGTCAATGGATTTATTGAGAATGAAGATATATCAGAAGAAGATTCTGATAACGCAGATGTTTACAATGATTACCACACACTTAAAAACAAAGGTGGTTTGGTCTCTGCTCGCTTTAATGCAACCGATAAAATTGAGCTGACTAGTTCGATTAATTACGAAGAGTATGAGGCCTGGGATAGCAGTAGTGCTTACGGTGATGGAGTGGATTACTCTTGGGGTAAAGAGCGTATTTGGGGAACGGTTGGTGTCAATTTTAAACCGAGTAGACCCATTATTTTAGCAATCGAATTAAATGTAGGTGAAGCGGCACAAGATGCCTATGCATACGGGCGTATTTATTTTTAATCGCCAATAAATAATAAAAAGGCTATCAAACTGAGTTTGATAGCCTTTTGTGTTTTAGATGTGGATATCACTTATTTATAGAGAGCTCGCTCTGTATTCAAGCCTTTAATTAAACTGATACACATAATAAGCAATACAAAGGTGAAAGGGAGCGCAGTAGCGACTACACCTGATTGCAACGCCTGCAATGCTTCTTTACCACCAATCCATAACATGACCGCTGCAATTGCACCTTCCGTGGTCGCCCAAAAAATACGCTGAGGTATTGGTGCATCAATCTTACCGCCTGCGGTAATGCTATCTATGACCAATGAACCAGAATCTGACGAGGTTACAAAGAAAATCAGTATTAACACAATAGATATGATTGAAATAATATTGCCAAAAGGTAATTGGTCATATACATGAAATAAAGTTAAAGAGATATCTGTTAGCCCATTAGCTCCTAATTCACCGACTTTGTTGACTACTTGATCCAATGCAATACCACCAAAGACTCCCATCCAGATAATGGTTAATAGTGTTGGCACAAAAATCACACAAAATAGGAATTGACGAACTGTACGGCCTTTTGAAACACGCGCAATGAACATACCAACAAATGGTGACCATGAAATCCACCATGCCCAATAAAATACTGTCCAACCATGCATCCATACTTCATCTTCACGACCATGTGGATTACTCAGAGGAATAATATTGTTGATATAATCGATTAATGTATTTGGCACAGAGCTGATAACAACATCAAAACTCACAGCAATCACAAATACTAGCAATGCAAAAGCAAAGACCATGTTGATATTACTGAGTAGTTTTACACCGCCTTCGATACCACGAATAATGGATAAAATAGCGATGAAAGTAACAAAGGCAATCACTGCGAACTGCATGCCAATACCGCCATTCGTTCCAAATACATGATTAATACCACTGGTCGCCTGTTGTGCTCCCAAACCTAATGATGTCGCCAAACCAAATAAAGTCGCTAATACGGCTAAAATATCAATGATATGACCTAACCATCCCCAAGCTCTATCACCAAAGATTGGATAAAAAACCGACCGAATTGAAAGGGGTAAACCTTTGTTGTAGGTAAAAAACGCTAACGCCAGTGCCACTATCGCGTAGATTGCCCAGCCATGTATGCCCCAATGGAAAATAGTGGTGCCCATTGCTAATGCTTTAGCCTCCGGTGTATAAGGCGCTACATTAAATGGCGTTCCCCACCAATCAGTGAAATAAGCCGTTGGCTCAGCAACGCCCCAAAATAACAACCCAATCCCCATTCCCGCTGCGAATAACATCGCTAACCAGGAAGCCGTTGTATATTCCGCTTTAGCATCTTTGCCACCGATACGGATTTTGCCTAATGGGCTCAACATGACAATGATTGCAAATATTAAAAAGAAGTTGGTGGACCACATAAATAGCAGATCAAAATCTTTCATAATGCCATTTTTAAGGTCATTTAATACCGTTTTAGCGGTGGCGGGTTCAACCATTAACGTCATGGCGATAAATAGCAGGATCAGACCTGCACTTATTCCAAAGACAGGGTTATGTATATCAAACCCCCACTTTTGAAGGTTATCTTGACCGACTTGATAGTCGGTTGTTTCAATACTGTATTTGTTCTGTTGATTATCCATAATATTTTACTTTCAGCCCTTAAAGCGAAGATTTATTTAAAGAGTAAAGATGACGAACCTATTAATGAGGCTTATGACAACTAGCTCTTAAAGGTTAAATTAATAGTAGCAAAGTGAGATCTTTTATCATCTTTATTATTTAAATACGCTGAAGATACTCTATTAGATCTAAAGTTGTCTGATTATTTTAAATTACATTTCAAATAGATAGGTCAAACTAGGGGGATTGGCGACACTGAGGTTTTGATAAATGGAATAAAGGCTGGAAAAACCAGCCTAATATAAAGTGATTAAGGGTTAACTAATGAATATTAGTGGGACACTTTTAAGTCATAGAAAGTTGCTTGTACGTAGTCTTTAGCATCGCCAGTTTTGTTTTGGTTGTAAACACCTGCTTTAAAGTACATGTATTGACCACCAACATCATAGCGGCTTTCTGACATATCAACATGTTTAGTGATATCAGCTTTACCTGGGCGCATCACTGTTACTGCTAAATCATGCCCTGTGACATTGATGCGATAACTGAATTTCTCACCTAATTTAATACCATCTTCTGGCTCTGCTGGAGTTGCATCTTGGTGCCAATAGTTGGGTAATGAGTTACCTATGATATCTATCCATTGTTCATCTGCTTTACTATTTGGTTCGTGTGCAAAGTAGATTGAGCCTTTTTCATGCTGTGGTAATTTTCGGTAATATAACCTAATTGGCTCATCATTATTTGCGTGGATTTGACCGATAATCACACGACCTTGTTGCCAGCTAACACCCGTTGTTGTGACATGATTAACTGCTAGTGTCGCCTCTAATGTCCCATCAACACCGCCGGCATTTTCTAGGTCAGCATCAGGCGCGGTCGAAAATACCCAGTTATTACCACCAACCCCTTTAGTGCTGTATGAAGTATTACCTCGACGCATCATTTCACGTAGTTCTGAACGTGTATATTTAGTGTTTTTAGAGGTTTTAGCTCCTTTTATTGGTGACTTAAATACCATGCCACCATCATCGGCTAAATAAAAATATTCTGGATCAGAGTAACCTGCAGCTAATGCTTTCTCTTTAATTTGGTCTGATTTTCCGTTGCCATCAGAGTCAATTGGCACACTAATCGTCCAACCTAACAGATCAAATTGACTGGCAGGAGAACCTGCTTTGGCAAGTACTGCAGTATTGTCGTCTACAGTGCTTGCACAACCAAGTAATGCAAATGAACAAGCGATTACAGCCATTTTATAGCTGTTTTTAGCACCACTATCAGAAATTTTTTTAGTTAACATATCAATGCCTATTTTAATAATTAATTTGGGTTTAATAGTTAGAGTCATTAATGAGGATACGGCAGGGCCGTTAATTCTTAGATTAAGAGTCGTAGTACACTCACTCAGTATTTTTTAACATTATGTAATTAGTTTTATTGTTAAATCATGTTCTAACTTTGATTATATTGTCATACATATAAAATGTGTTTTGTTATTTAGTTCTCTAAATAGAGATTTATTTAAATTTATCCACAAGTCCCTGTATTTCTCTTTTCTTGATTGTTTTAAGTTATTGAAAATATAGTTTTAATTTAAATTCAGTGTGTTAGTTATCATTTTTGATTTTATTTATACTAATAACTAGATTGTGGTGACAAAGATCTGATTTTTAAATAAGTAAAAGTGACAAGTGTCATAGGAATATATTTTGTTATTATAATACTTAATG
>NZ_QOCB01000031.1 GCF_003318165.1 Psychromonas sp. B3M02 | reverse complement strand
GCAGCAGCTGCGTTGACTGTGACAGCCGAAGGGGCTCAATCTTCAATTCCCTATCGAGACGATGTGATCAATTTTTTAAAAGCCCGAGTATCAAAAACATAACAATAAAGGAAACTCATAAATCAATGGCCACTATTAAAGATGTAGCAAAACATGCGCAAGTTTCTACCTCAACAGTTAGTCATGTATTAAATAAAACACGTCACGTGAGTGATGAGGTGACAGAGAAAGTGAAGGCAGCGGTTGAGTTATTAAATTATGCGCCATCAGCTTTAGCAAGAAGCTTGAAGCTTAAAAATACACGCACCTTCGGTATGTTAGTCACCACCTCCATTAACCCTTTTTTTGCGGAAGTAGTAAAGGGGGTTGAGCGTCGTTGTTATGAGCAAGGTTACAACCTACTTTTGTGTAATACTGAAGGGGATTTAGAGCGATTACGTTTCAACATAGATATGTTGTTACAAAAACGAGTAGATGGTTTATTACTGATGAGTGATGAGCTAGTTAATCAAAATATTGATATATTCGAACGTCATGAGCCTGTGCCAACGGTTGTAATGGACAATGGGGATATGGGCTTTTCTACCGATAAAATCCAAGATAATACGTTTCAAGGTGGTTATATGGCCACACAACATCTTATTAAGAATGGTCATACTAAAATAGGGTGTATTCGTGGCCCTATTGATAAACCAACGGCAAAAAAACGTTATGCTGGTTTTGAAAAAGCCATGAATGAAGCGAACTTAACAGTTAACGCAGATTGGGTAGAAGTCTCTAATTTTGAGTGTGAAGATGCTGCCATTGCTTTTAAAAATCTGTATCAAAAAGGGGAGTTACCGACTGCTATTTTTGTGTGTAACGACATGATGGCAATGGGGGTGATTAATGCGGCAAATGATTTAGGATTATCGATTCCCGGTGATTTATCGATTATTGGTTACGATGATATTAAAATCGCGCGCTATATGACGCCTTCTTTAACGACCATCCACCAATCAAAATTTAATTTAGGTCGACAGGCCTTTGATACTTTACTAGATAAAATACAAACCAAGCGTGAAAACGATTTAGAGATTCAATTAGAGCCCACACTAGTGGAAAGAAGTAGTGTGAAAAACCTGAATCTGTAAACTTATACCAATCATAGTAAGTAACTGATCTATTTTACTTGTTAAAACAACTTATTTTTTCGTTGTAAGTTTCGTATAGGGAACAACCATTTACATCAACTTACGCCTCAAACTAAGCCATTTT
>NZ_QOCB01000094.1 GCF_003318165.1 Psychromonas sp. B3M02 | reverse complement strand
AACTTTATTTCGAAGCGAACCTCGAATCGTTTACTGCGTTTGTTTTGTTCTCATCCTCGTTGAGTAGTTTGCGCTACACCCCGTGTCTGTGGGGTCGCATTATAGGGATTAAGATCACATTGGCAAGCGTTTTATTACGATTATTTTCAATTAATTTTTATACCTACTTTGACCACAAGTTATCCACAAATTTGCTTTTGTTATCCACACTTTTGTGTCGTATAGTGAGGTTTTACTGTTTATCTCAAAAGGTATTTTATGTTCCCTACATTACGCCCTTACAAGAATATTCATCCTACTATTGGAAATAATGTTTATATTGATCCTTTTTCTTCAATTATTGGTGATGTGAAGCTCGCTGACGATGTCAGTATTTGGCCAATGTGTGTATTAAGAGGTGATGTGAACAATATTTCGGTAGGTGCTCGCACTAATATTCAAGATGGTTCTGTCTTACATGTCGCTAGAAAAGGTGAAGCATCGGTAGATGGTTACTCTTTAACTATTGGTGAAGATGTGACTGTTGGGCATAAAGCAATGTTACATGCTTGTACTATTGGCGATCGTGTTTTAGTCGGGATGGGGGCAATTATTTTAGATAATGCCAATATTGAAGATGATGTGATTATTGGTGCTGGTACATTAGTGCCACCTAATAAGGTATTACAATCTGGTTTTCTTTATATAGGGTCTCCCGCAAAAGCAGCTCGACAGCTTACCGATGCAGAAATGGCTTTTCTCAAACGCTCTGCTAATCATTATGTTAATTTGAAAAATGAATATATTGAAGAAAACACTCTATAAAGACTGATCTATTTATATTCTCCATTACCTCTTTATTCATTACCCAGACTCTCTAAAGATAAGCACTTAATCTCTCCTCATTAGGTGCTTTTTATTTAGCTCTAGACACCCCTAGCTCTTCCTAACCTTCATCCTTCTATCCTTTGTAAAGTTAAAAAGAATATAAACCTTTATTTTTTAAGTGTTAAATTTTTAAATGATAATCTTTTCTATTATTCTTTTTATCACCATTTTATGTAATAAAAACGCGCAGCGTTGATTTTTTATTCAATCACACGCTGCTATTGAGAATAAGCAATCCGCTTATTCCTACATAAAATGGAAATAACAAATGATAAATACACATTTAGAACATATTAGTCCTTTATTAAAACCTGCTTCTATCCCTTTCACTCCTTATTGGGGTTATCAAACCCAACAAGATATTGCGCAAGGAGATTGGAGCCAAACCGATATCACCAATCACATCAACTTACCTGAATGGCAAACCTATCTTGAAGATTTACCTAGAGATACTTATGTAGATGCGCGCTGGAAAAGAATGTCATGGTTATATTTGGATGAAGCTGGGGAAGTGAATACTTTAGATAATTGTCCAATGGCGCAGGGAGGGCAATACAATGATGCAGATACGATGGCTGATATATTACGATATTACCCTGCACTTGAACCAAGTTTTTTACAGCGTGAAGATGTACAAATATTTGTAAAAGCTTGGGCTGAGTTATGGGGGATCAATCCTAAGGAACCTATTTTAATGCAAATTAATGGGGTAAAAGGCGATCAAGCTTTAGATCCACTACAAGGACAAGGCATACATCAAGATGGTAGCCAGTTTTTAAGTATATTGGTATTAAGTAGAGAAAACGTCACCGGCGGTTTTAATACTTTATATCAAGATAAAGCTGGGCAACATCAAATCACACACACAACGTTAGCACCAGGTGAAGTTATGCATATACGTGACAATCAGGTCTTTCATAGTGTCTCATCGGTACAACCACTTAATAATAATCAACCTTTTGAACGTTTCATTATTATCATTAATTGCCGCTTTAACGACCCCTTCCAAAATAAAATATTACGTCAGCACTTTCCTGATGTGGTATTAAACCAAGGATAGAAAACCGCAGATAAAAAAGAGCGCAGTCATTAATGGCTGCACTCTTTCATTTTCTTAATAGGTAAACTAACTATTGCCTCTATAAAGTAGTGGTATTAGTTTTTACTCATCTCTTTTTGTAACAACATGCTTGTTTTGTAGTTTAACTCTAATGCTTTTTCATCATTCGCGTGTTCACTAACAAACATTGCACAATCTTTTAAGACTTTTTCAGGCATGGTTTTTTTACTTGCTGGGCTAAAGCCTTGCTTCATGTAGAAGTCAGGCATGCGTGTTAGTGCAAATAGTCGTTTAATTTCTAGTTTTTCAGAACGTTTAACTAATAGATTAACGATTGCACTACCTTGACCGCGCCCTTCATAACCAGGTTCAATACCTAATGAGCGAATTTCAGCTAGACCTGTGTCATATACATGTACTGAGCCACAACCTGTTACTTTGCCGTCTAGCTCTGTTACCACAAATTCATCTACAGAGTGAACTAGGTCTGCATTGTCTCTTGGTAGGTTTTCACCTTTTTCAGCCCAAAAGTTAACCATGGTTTCAATACGTTCAACATCGGATAAACATGCAGGTCTAATCACAACACTTGAACTATCACGTTCAGCTAAACGTTTTTCAGCTTCAGTTAATGCGAACTCAATTTGTTTCGGAGAAACACCACCTTGCGCGACACGTGCAGCTAATGTTGCTTCTAATGTTAATGTTGGATAAACGTCTTCTTCAATAACATCAGAGAATTGTTTAAATTCAGCAACAGTTAGATCTTCTAACGGCACGCATTTTTCAATGGCAGCAACCACGGCAACGCCTACTATATGGTGTGCTTCACGGAAAGGAATGCCTTTTGCTACGAGGTAATCGGCAAGTTCAGTGGCATTAGAGTAACCACCCTGCGCGGCTTCTTTTGTACGTTCTTCATTTACTTTAAGATCTGTTAACGCCATTGACGCCATTTCTAAACAGTCACCCCATGTATCTAAAGCGTCAAACAAGCCTTCTTTGTCTTCTTGCATATCTTTGTTGTAAGCCAAAGGTAATGCTTTTAATGTCATTAACATACCTGCTAATGAACCAAATACACGCCCTGATTTACCACGGATTAACTCCATTGCATCTGGGTTTTTCTTTTGTGGCATTAATGATGAACCAGAAGTCACTAGATCAGACATTTCAATAAACGCAGATTCACCACTGTTATAGAAGATTAAATCTTCAGCCATACGTGATAAATGTACCATAGATAATGTTGCACAACTCATCAGTTCAACAACATGGTCACGATCTGATACTGAATCTAAACTATTACGCGTTGCTCTTTCAAAACCTAAAGAATGAGCTAATGCAGTACGATCCATTGCGTAAGCAGTACCAGCTAACGCGCCACTACCTAATGGACATGTATCCATACGCTCAACACAACCTTCTAAACGGCTATGATCACGCTCTAACATTTCTAGGTAAGCCAAACACCAGTGAGAAAATGTCACTGGTTGTGCACGTTGAAGGTGAGTATAACCCGGTAAGATAACACCTTGGTGGATACGTGCTAGTTCGATAAGTTTTGCTTCAAGTTGTTCTAAATGTGCAATTAACTCTTTCGCTGTTTTTTTACACCAAAGTTTTAAATCGGTAGCAACTTGGTCATTACGGCTACGGCCTGTGTGTAATTTCTTACCTAGGTCGCCTACTTTATTAATTAATTGACCTTCAACCCAAGAGTGGATGTCTTCTGCATCTGATTGTAATACTTGCTCAGGATTAGCCTGAACTGATTCCAATAACTCGTTTAAGCTAACTTCGATGCTTTTTTGCTCTTCAACAGTTAATACATCAACTGATAACAAAGCATTAGACCAGGCAATAGAACCTATAATATCTTGTTCAGCAAGACGGTAATCGAATTTTAATGAATCATTAAATAATTTAAACTTTGTATCTGCCGCTTGACTGAAACGTCCGCCCCATAGTGCCATTTGTTACTCCATTCTGACTTGGTAGTGAACCAAATCCATTAATTAAGGGATTGGTAATATTACAATGCTATTTATAAAGGCTCTTTTTAAAGCGCTTATAAATAGAAATTCCTGCCCCGAAAATCGAGGCAGGAATTTTATAACATATTTTGTTTATTTGTTACTGTTTAGCTTACGAATACGGCTAGACAGTGAATATAAACGAATGAAACCTTCAGCATGTTTTTGGTCATAAACGTTGTCGTCACCAAATGTAGCAAACTCTTCAGAGTATAAGCTGTTTGGAGATTTCTTCTTAACCGCTACTGCTTGGCCTTTGTATAAACGAACCACTACTTCACCGTTAGCATCTTTTGCTAAAGACTCAGAAGCCGCTAATAGAGAGCCACATAACGGAGTGAACCAACGACCGTCATATACTAAGTGAGCAAACTCTTGGCCCACTTGGTCACGCCAGCGACGTGATGGTTTGTCGTGTACTAATTCATCGATACCACGAAGTGCAGTCACCATAACAGTCCCCCCTGGTGTTTCATAACAACCACGAGACTTCATACCAACGGTACGGTTTTCAGTAATGTCGATACGACCAACACCATGAGCAGCTGCTTTTTCATTTAGTAACATTAGTGCGTCATATGGAGATAGTTCAACACCATCAACAGCTGTTACACGTGCATTTTCAACCGTTAATGTTACATATTCTGGCTCATTTGGTGCATCAAGTGGATCAACCGTTAATGTCCAAACACCTTTACTTGGCTCATTATATGGGTCTTCTAGCTCGCCACCTTCATGAGAGATGTGCCATGCGTTAGCATCACGGCTATAGATTTTAGTTGCAGAAGCTGTTGTTTCGATATTACGCTCCGCAAGGTAATCCAATAGGTCTTCACGAGAAACCATATCCCACTCACGCCATGGTGCAATCACTTGCAGTTCAGGAGCCAGTGCAGCAAAACAGCTTTCGAAACGAATTTGGTCATTACCTTTACCAGTACAACCGTGACAAACCGCATCAGCACCTACTTTTAATGCCACTTCAACTTGTGCTTTAGCAATGATAGGACGCGCCATTGATGTACCTAGTAAATAAGTACCTTCGTAAACTGCGCCAGATGCGATCGTTGGGTAGATGTAGTCTTTAACAAACTCTTCTTTTAAATCAACGATATGACATTCAGATGCACCTGAAGCGATCGCTTTCTCATGCAAACCTACTAACTCTTCTTCACCTTGGCCAACATCAGCACAAAACGCAACAATTTCACAATCATCATACGTTTCTTTTAACCATGGAATGATCGCTGATGTATCTAAGCCGCCTGAATAAGCGAGAACTACTTTTTTAACCTGGCTCATTAATTGTTTTCCTTTCTCAATTATTTCTGTTTATTAATTAGGGTAAGCATAATTGCGTTTTGAATATGCATTCTATTTTCAGCTTGATCAAAAATCAATGAAGCTGGTCCGTCCATTACATCTGAAGTGATATCTAAACCACGATGTGCAGGTTGGCAATGTAAAACATGCTTAATACCAGTGTGATCAAGTAAGGCTTGATTGATTTGGTAAGGCATAAATTTAGCTTTAATTTGCTCTAATGGTGTGTCATCACCCATAGATAACCAAGTATCACCGTAAACAACATCGTAACCTTTAATATCATCGATATGATTAGTAACAGAAATCGTTGCGCCAGTTTGCTTAGCAATCTCTTCAGCTTTTTTCAAAATTTGTGCATCAGGGCTATGGCCAAGCGGACATACAGCAGTCACAGTTGCACCTAAAATAGCACCCGCAATGAATAAAGAATGAGTTACGTTATTACCATCGCCAATATACGCTAATTTAACCTGAGTTAAATCATCATAATTTTGTGCAATAGTTAAAAAGTCTGCCATACCTTGACATGGGTGATATAAGTCGCACAGTGAATTAATCACTGGAACCGATGCAAACTCTTCCATTTCTACTAATGTATTATGGTCAAAGACACGAGCAACAATGCAGTCAGCCCAACGTGAGATATTCGCAGCGAAGTCTTTAACGTCTTCGCGGCTACCCATTGCACCATTAGTTTGATCTAAATAAACAGCGTGACCGCCTAGTTTATTCACACCAATATCAAAGGTAACACGTGTACGTAGTGATTGTTTTTCAAATAAAGTAACCACACTCTTACCTGCAAGAGATTGTGCATACTTACTTGGGTTTGCTTTTAAGTCTTTACCCAGTGCAATCAGGTCTAAAGCCTGTTGCTGAGTCATTTCCATTCCGGTTAATAAATTATCCATGATTAATCTCTACTTTATTTAATTACTTTTGTACCCACTGCTTTACCTGCAAGCAATGAGACTAAATTTTCTGGGTTCTTCCAACTTGCTAGCATTACGTAACCTAGCTCATCAGCAGCTTGTAATGCTGCTTTCACTTTGACTGCCATGCCATCTTGAATAACATCTTCAGCAATTAATTTATCTGCCAATTGCGTGTTCAATTCAGGAATCACTTGTTTATCGGCCCCCCATACACCATCGACGTCCGATAAAAATACCAATTCCGCGCCCACCAGCTCACAAATAGCAATGGCCGCTTGGTCTGCATTGACATTATATAAGTGACCATCTTCACCAATTGCAATTGACGAAATAACAGGTAAAAAATCACCAGCTAATAAGCTATTAATTAGTGCTGGATTATTTGGACTACAAATACCTACTGCGCCTAGGTCTGGATCCATTTGCTTCACTGAGCAGCTAAATCCATCTGCTAATGATAAACCTACAGCTGATAAACCTGCTTGTAATGCTTTGGCCATCAAGAGTTTATTGGATGTACCCGCTAATGCACCTGCCACATAAGGGATTTGATCAAAGGGTGTGATACGTAAACCATTCTTCTTTTCACTTTTGATGTTCATTTTATTGAGTACATCTTCAACGATAACTCCGCCACCATGTACTAATAACAATGGACGTTGTTGTGTCGCTAAATAAGACGTTAGCGCAGAAAAAAGGTTAGTTAACGCTTGATTGTTTTCTAATACTGCTCCACCCAACTTAATCAGTAACGGTTTTTGTTGTTGCTGTGTCATCACTAACCGCCTTATAAAATTGAAGTGGTGATATCAAAACCAAAACGTAGATTGATACATTGCATCGCTTGTGAAGAAGCGCCTTTCAATAAGTTATCAATCGCACTAAATACCACTAGATCCTCACCATCAACAGCCCAACCTAAATCACAGAATGGCGTGCCCACTACATTTTTAAGTGCAGGTAATGTCCCTTCCATTAAGCGAACAATCGGTTTATCAGCATAAGCATTTTGATATGCTTGATTCACTTGCTCAACAGTAACACCTTCACTTAACACAA
Organism: Psychromonas sp. B3M02; assembly: GCF_003318165.1. Lineage (GTDB taxonomy): Bacteria > Pseudomonadota > Gammaproteobacteria > Enterobacterales > Psychromonadaceae > Psychromonas. Next base: position 19,553 of record NZ_QOCB01000094.1, on the reverse strand, counting down.
CATTGATGCTTGCTAAAATACCACGCTTAAAGCTACCAAGATGTGGAGTAAAGACCACATTCGTGCCCAAGTGTTGATCGATTTCCGGCTTATGACGATGAGTAAACACACCGTATGGCTGTAAACTCACTTCACAGAAGCTGCTCACCACGCTCGCTTTACGCCCCGCGCCACTTACACCACTCGTTGCATTAATAGTTGGTTTCGTACCCTGTTTAATGAAACCTGCTTCAAACAAAGGTTTAAGCGCAGTTAACGATGCGGTTGTATAACAACCTGGTACAGCAATCAAGTCGGTGGTTTTAACTTGTTCTGCATTCCATTCCGCTAAACCATAAACTGCTTTTTCTAATAATTCAGGATATTGATGTGTGAAACCATAGTATTTTTCGTAAAAGCCGGTTGATTGCACTCGGAAAGCACCTGACAGGTCAAATACAACAGTATTCTCTGCTAAAAAAAGCGGTGCTAAATCGTGACTAACTTCATGTGCAGTAGCCAAAATAACAATATCGATATTTTCACAAGCCGCTTTGATACCACTTACACCTAATGGTTGTAGTGGTAGATCGACACAACCGCGTAAATTGCCATATAAATCAGAGATTTTTTTGCCTTTATCCAAGCTACCTTCTGAAACATAGAGGCCAGATAATTCAATACTTGGGTGACGCGTTAAAAACTGCGCTAATTCAGCACCAGTATAACCACTTGCTCCAACAACGATTGCTTTTAACATAAAGAAAATTCCTATTTCATTACTGACTTAATACATGAGAAATAAATTTGAACGGCGCTAAAATGATCACTACCTATTGCCGAAAGCGATATTTTAAATCAAAGTGACTATTTATTCAATAAACGTGAATAAATATACTATAAATGGTAAGTTGTTTATACTTCGTTCAAAAAAACCATAAATCAAACAAGCTAAAGCGCAAGAAAAACCACACTAAACAACTGATTAATAAATAATTTAAATGTTAAAAGAGAAATTCTAATTAACAAATTAGTTATGCGGTTCAACCGTTTTTTATGGAACGTTATCAATATAACTATGATTTAAATTGTAAAAAATATTCAAAAAAAGTGACTGATAAAGTCATTATTTTTTCAAGTGTTAAAAAAATATTTTTTAGTCTAAATAAAAAGAGCTTTAATTTCTCTATAAATCGAGCATAGAATGAATTTAAGCCACACATCTAAAAATAGATTATGTGACATTATTTAGCTGGACAATAATGCTGATTAACTTCAAGGAATAGTATGTCATTACCTGCATTTACAGACCTTTATAAGGGCCTTATAAAATTACCTTCCATTAGCTCAAGCGATAGTTCATGGGATCAAAGTAACCTTGCTGTGATTAACCAATTAGCAGAATGGCTAGGTGACCTTGGTTTTACTATCGAGATAACTGAAGTCGCTGCGGCCCCAGGCAAATTCAATCTCGTTGCAACCTTAGGTCAAGGAGACGGAGGCCTATTATTAGCCGGCCATACAGATACCGTTCCTTACGATGAAGGCAAATGGCAAACAGATCCATTTACCGTCACCGAAAAAGATAATCGATTTTACGGTTTAGGTACCATTGATATGAAAGGTTTCTTTGCTTTTGTAATTGAAGCATTAAAAACCATGGATCGTGAAAAATTTACTAAGCCGTTACGTATCCTTGCCACGGCCGACGAAGAAACGACTATGTCTGGCGCCCAGCAAATCTCAGAGCAGAAGCATTTTAAACCAGATTATGCAGTGATTGGCGAGCCAACGGGTATGGTGCCTGTTACTATGCATAAGGGACATATGTCTGAAGGCATTCGTATTACCGGTAGAAGTGGCCATAGCTCAGATCCTGACAAAGGATTAAATGCAATCGATGTCATGCACTTAGTTTTATCAGAGCTTAAAAAAGTACAACAAACTTTTAAAGATAAATACCACAACCCACATTTTGAAGTCCCTTACCCAACACTTAACTTTGGAGCGATTTCCGGAGGCGATAGCCCTAACCGTATTTGCGGTTGTTGTGAGTTGCATATCGATATGCGCCCTATTCCGGGGGTCACCACCACAGAATTATTCATTACGGTGAAACAAGCTTTATCTGAAATTGAAAAGCGCTTTCCAAATAGTGTGGAAGTATTCCACTTACATGAGCCAATACCTTCTTACGAGTGTCCGATTCACTCAGACCTTATCAATGATGCAGAAATTTACACAGGCAATAAAGCCACCAGCGCCAATTACTGTACTGAAGCACCATTCATTCAAGCATTAGGTTGTGACACCATAGTATTAGGCCCAGGGCATATTGCTCAGGCGCATCAACCTAACGAATATTTAGACCTTTCTTTTGTAAAACCGACCCAAGCGGTCATAGAAAAGCTCATTCAACGCTATTGTGTGTAATGAGTTGTTGGTAGGCATTCTGTAATTTAGTTACAGACATGCCTATTTAATGAATCGAAATAGTACAATGAAAAAGCACCTTGATTGACTAGGCGCTTCATTATGGTATTTTATTTAGTTCCACTACAAAAAATGTAATTTTATTACAATAATAAGGAAGTACGATGACAGAAACATATGCAAACTTACGAAGTAATGTGGGTTTATTAGGACAATTACTAGGTAAGAGTATCAGTGACCATCTTGGTGAAGCCTTTCTTGAGAAAATTGAAACTATACGCCAACTGTCTAAATCATCTCGCGCTGGAAACGGTAAAGATGGCGAACGCTTAGTTGAAGTACTGTCTAATTTAAGCGATAACGAATTGCTACCTGTCGCACGTGCATTCACTCATTTCTTAAACCTTGCCAATATCGCAGAGCAATTCCATGGCATCTCTCGCCATTGTGACTCAGAAGTGTGTGCACCCGATCCGTTACAAACGTTAATTGCTAAACTAAAAAACAGTGACGTTTCAGAAGAGCAAATCGTAAAATCTGTTTCTGAATTAAAAATGGATATGGTATTAACCGCGCACCCAACAGAAATTACACGCCGTACTCTAATCAATAAGCATACTGCGATTAACCAATGTTTAAGCCTATTAGAGCTTACAGATATCTCAGATAAAGAACGTGACCAGTTATTAGTGCGCCTTGAGCAACTGATTACTCAAGCATGGCACACTAACGATATCCGTAAAAACCGCCCTACTCCGGTTGATGAAGCTAAATGGGGTTTTGCTGTTATCGAAAATAGCCTGTGGGAAGCAGTTCCACAATATGTACGTGAATTAGATAAAACATTAGAAGATGGTTTAGGTATTTCATTACCGCTAGATGCTTCGCCAATCAAATTCACTTCATGGATGGGTGGAGACCGTGACGGTAACCCATTTGTCACCGCGAAAGTAACCAAAGAAGTCTTAATCACTAGCCGTTGGGTCGCTGTAAGCTTGTATCTTGAAGATATTCAGCAGCTAACTAAAGAGTTATCTATGGATAACTGTGACCCAATATTGCGTGCGATTGTTGGTGAAGATGCAGACGAACCTTACCGCGTTATCTTACGTAAATTACGTAATGAGCTAAAAGAAACATTAACCGCATTAAGTGCCACATTACAAGGTCATGATAGTACAGCTAAAGATATCATCATCAGCACTAAACAACTGAAAGAACCACTACAACAGTGTTATGACTCACTAGTTAATATGGGCATGAAGTCAATTGCGAACGGTTTATTATTAGACATTCTACGTCGCGTAAACTGTTTCGGTGTTAATCTAGTGAAACTGGATATTCGTCAAGATGGCGAACGTCACGGTGATACACTATCCGAACTAACACGTTACCTGGGCATTGGCGATTACAACGCTTGGAGTGAAGAAGACAAACAAGCCTTCTTATTACAAGAATTAAACAGTAAACGTCCGCTTATCCCTACTGCATGGGAACCTTCAGCTGAGGTACAAGAAGTATTAGATACATGTAGGGTCGTAGCACAAACTGATCCTGAAGCATTAGGTATCTACATTATTTCAATGGCACGTGAAGCGTCTGACGTATTAGCGGTACAACTACTATTAAAAGAAGTGGGCTGTCCATTCCGCATTCCAGTTGCGCCATTATTTGAAACACTAGATGATTTAAATAATGCAGCAGATGTAATGAAACGCTTATACGCTGTGGATTGGTATCGCGGTTACATTGGCGGCGAACAGCATGTGATGATTGGTTACTCTGACTCAGCAAAAGATGCTGGTGTAATGGCTGCTAACTGGGCACAGTACACATCACAAGAAGCATTGATCAAAATCAGTGAAGATAATGACATCCAATTAGTTCTATTCCACGGACGTGGCGGTACCATTGGTCGTGGTGGTGCTCCAGCGCAACAAGCCTTATTATCGCAACCTCCTGGTTCATTGAAAGGTGGTTTACGTGTAACTGAACAAGGCGAGATGATCCGCTTTAAATTCGGTTTACCAAAAGTAGCGATCAATAGTTTAGATATCTACACTGCAGCGATTTTAGAAGCAAACTTACTGCCACCACCAGCACCAAAACAAGAATGGCGTGATGTAATGCAGCAATTTGCTGAACAATCATGTGAAGAATATCGTCACTTTGTTCGTGAAGAGCCTGACTTTGTTCCTTACTTCCGTAGCGTTACGCCTGAGCTAGAGTTAGGTAAATTAGCCCTAGGTAGTCGCCCAGCGAAACGTAAAGCGAATGGTGGTGTTGAAAGCCTTCGTGCTATTCCATGGATCTTTGCATGGAGCCAAAACCGCTTAATGCTTCCAGCATGGTTAGGTGCAGGTACTTCTCTGAAAACATTGTTAGACGAAGGTAAGAAAGAAGTATTGCGTGAGATGTACGTAAACTGGCCTTTCTTCCATACACGTTTAGAAATGTTCGAGATGGTATTCATGAAAGCCGATGAAGAATTAACAAAATTCTACGAAGAACGTTTAGTGCCAAAAGAACTATGGCCTTTAGGTGAGCGTCTACGTGAAAACCTGAAATTAACACGTGAAACAGTATTAGAAACGATTCCTGACCACAAGTTAATGCAAGAACAACCATGGATCAAAGAGTCAATCAAACTACGTAACCCGTATGTTGATCCATTAAACATGTTACAAGCTGAGTTATTATCTCGTTCACGTTCATGCGAACAAAACGAAACGATTAACCCAGATATCGACCAAGCATTAATGGTAACTATTGCCGGTATTGCTGCAGGCCTTCGTAACACAGGTTAATTTAGCGTAGTTTTACTATTTCAAACCTACCTTCATCAATAGATGTCGGTAGGTTTTTTGTTTTTAATTACCCCAATAAATTAAACACTCCCCATGTTTTTTTACAAAACTTCATATTTGACACATATTGTTAACCTTCGACCGTGCTAACCTGCTGTTATAACCATTTCATTAAGTACACTTTAATATTTCACCAAGAAATAGATTAAAATTTGTATCACTACGCACAAGAGGAAAATGACTATGATGAAAGTTTACTTAACATCCACATTAGTTGGTTTAACCCTATTTTTACAAGGCTGTGGTAACAGTGAAGCACACACCTCTAACGCAATAAGTGCAGCTGAATATAAAGGGTCCGGCTCAGTGACCTACGGTATAGCAGAAACCACCACAGAAAACCTCTTTCCGAAAGGAGGGAGAATTGCTGAAGTGGGTACAATTAAAAGTATCAATGGTGAAACTGCTTGGGTGGTACCTGCACAGGTTAACTTTACTAATTCAGCCATCCCCTTTGCGCCTGACTTATATAACGACTACGGACAAAAATACAAGAATGGGCAAGCCGCATTAGATGCGTTGAGCGAACAACAAATAATAGAAATCGATGACGATGGAGAAGTGGTTACCGCTTACATATTTGCAGATAACTATTTTGAAATGTATATCAATGGTATTGCAGTGGGTAAAGACCCTGTTCCTTTTACAAAATTTAATTCAAGCATTGTTCAATTTAAAGTTAAAAAGCCCTTTGATATCGCTATATTAGCAGTAGATTGGGAAGAGAATTTAGGCACAGGTACAGAATCTAATCGAGGCGCTTCTGCACACCCTGGCGATGGTGGGGTGGTTGCTGTATTTAAAGATGCAGATAATCAGATAATCGCTATCACTGATAGCACTTGGAAAGCACAAAACTATTACACCTCTCCTATTTCTAATTTAAGCTGTTTAAGCGAAACCGGGACTTCGCGTTTATCAACTCAGTGCTCTATCAAAGCCACTAATGATGCTTCAGTGTTATATGGCGTACATTGGCCGATACCAACAGGTTGGGAGAAACAAGGTTACGATGATAGCCAGTGGCCAGCTGCAAGCACCTTTAGTAATGATACAGTCGGTGTTGATAACAAAAAATCATATACCAACTTTACCGATATTTTTGACAATGCAGATCAAGATGCACAATTTATTTGGTCTACTAATTTAAATTTAGATAATAAGATTTTATTAAGAAAAACAGTTGCGCAATAAAACATGATATTTACTTAATATAGAGATTAAGTTGGGAAGCGAGTTTCCCAACTTATAATAATCTTTGCGGTGAGAGTGAATATGCTAATATTAGCTTTTTGAATAAAATCGGTAACTCAATGACAAAAACAATTAAACAACTTGATGCCTTAGGTCTTCGCTGTCCTGAGCCTGTTATGGTTATCAGAAAAACAGTGCGCAAACTAGAGACGGGCGATATGTTAGAAATTATTGCCGACGATCCAGCAACAACACGTGATATCCCAAGTTTTTGTCGCTTTATGGAGCATCAGCTAATTGAAGTACAAACTGATAGCCTGCCTTATCGTTACTTAATCAAAAAGGGAGCTAAATAACCCGATCAACACAACATTTATTTCATTCGACAAAGGTTTCACTTTAACAACCGAAGTCACTAACTGGCTAATATAAGTGATTAAACCTATAATGATGTTAATTTGACATCGGAACCCAAACGATTAATTAAAAATATTAATCAATACCATAAACAAAATGGATTTTGTTTGTTAATTAAGTACTCTCTTAGTAATAAAGAAGTGATTTTTAACAGGTTACTCGAACCTTTAATAAACGCTCGGTATTAAGGTTAGAATATATGGATCTGTTTCGTACTAAATATGTATGCCCATTAGGGATAAAATTCCGACTGAGCAAGTTATGCTTAGATAAAAAAAATAAGCAATTAATCGGCTTAATACTACTCCTATCCCCTTTTATTTCTCCGTTAGCTTACGCTGTTAATAATGACCCTAGTGAATTAACTTCTACTACAGAATATAACCAAGCATCGATCATCGAATTATTAAAAACAGCAGAGACGTATCGTCTCATTGACCAGCAAAAAGGGATTAAGTTAGCCAATAAAGCTTTACAACAAGCTGATACTAATGGAGAAGCTTTATTATGCGCTGATGCACATTATCTACTTGGAGATTTAAATAGAAGAATCAAGAACACTAAACAATCTAAGTTTCATTTTCTACAAGCAGCAGATATCTATCAAAGTATAAATGCCGAGGAACAACAAGTTCTTGCATCCGTTGACTACCTTCATACTTTCTCCACTGAAGGACTTCATTACTTAGTAGAAGATAAAATAAACGACATCATTAAGCTTGCAAAACAATACGGTCACGCTTATCCCATTGCTATGGCCTTGATTATAAAAGGGAGAAGCCAATATAAGTTAAAAAAATATGAAGCTTCAATTGAACAATATTCAGAAGCATTAAATTATTTAACTGAATCTGATTATAAAATTCAAAAAGAACGTGCAGAAACTTTCACTAAAATAGCCGAATCCTATAAAAGATTAAAAGACCGAACTCTCATCGGTACTGCATACAAAAGTGCGTTAGACATTTATACAGAGATACAAGACCGTAAATCAATGGCTCGCACCCTGAATGCATTATCTGAGGTGGAACGAAATCTAAAAAACTATAAAGTCGCCCTTGATTACTCACTAAAAAGCATCGAGGTACAACAGAGCATCGATGACCCAATTGGCTTGGCAAAAGCTCTTTCTGGTGCAGGGATCATCTATCGACTTATTGGGGTATATGATAAATCCCTGTCCTTTATGTACCAATCCCACTTAGTTTATAAGCAACTAAATCATACTAAAGGACTTGCAAAAACATCCAATCAAATGGGGTTAATTTATACTCGTTTACATGAGTACGAACAAGCTAAGTCTTTTTATAATTTAACTATTAACCTCCCAGAAAACCAAGTTGAAACAAAAACATTAGCTTCTGCCTTGCGAGAGTTAGCAGTGATCAACATTGACTCAGAAGAATATGAATCAGCAAAACAAAAAATCCTACGTGCACATAGTATTTATCAAGAGCAAGGTGATAAGTTATATGAATCAATAACAGCGCGCATTATTGCTAACATATATCATGCTCAGGGCGATGACGATGCGGCAATTATTTTTTATAAGCGTTCTTTAACCTTAGCGGTTAAGGCAAAAGATAAACTCTATCAGTTAAAAGCAAAAATTCCATTAGCTGAACTATTAATTAACAAAGATACACAACAAGCCATTGAGCTACTAAAATCTTCCTTAGTCATTTCCACTTCCATTAATTCAACATCACATATGCTTTATGCCTACCAAGAATTAAAAAAAGCTGAAAAGGCACAGCATAATTATAAAGCCGCTTTATTTTATGCTGAGAAAGAACTCGCGTTATCTAAAGTGATTGAAAAACAAAAAAATGATGAAAGCCTGACGTTAGTTAAAGCTAAGTTATATTCGCATAAAAAAGAGAGAGAACTGGCAGCCTTAAAAGAAAAAACACAACGAGATGCTTTAGAACTAGCCAAAAAAACCAGCGAAGTAGCCCTTTCAGAACAAGCGAAAAGAATCGCTGAATTAGAGCTATCAAAAAACAAGTATGCTAATGCAACACTCACCGCTTTATTAATTATATGTTTGCTCACAGTATTATTTATTTATCGACGATTTAATGACTCTCGAAAATTAAACAAACAGTTAGACGAGCTTGCTACCAGAGATCCCCTGACGAATTGCTATAACCGCCGAGCGCTATTCACATTTATGAATGAAGCCTTTGAGCAATTCCAACCGGATCAGCAATATTGTATTGTTCTTGTTGATATTGACCACTTTAAAAAGGTCAATGATACCTATGGCCATAATGCCGGAGATAAGGTGTTATGTGAGGTTGCAGCATTATTACAAAATACTATTCGTAAAGATGATATAACTGTACGTTACGGTGGAGAAGAGTTCTGTTTGATTTTAGCGGATACCTTACCAGAGCAAGCGATGCGCATAGTTGAAAACATGCGTAATAAAATTCAAAGTACACTATTCAATGAAATAAATATTACCTGTAGCTTTGGGGTTGCGACCATTCAAGACAATGCAACAACGCCTTCTGAATTAATACATCAAGCAGATGTCGCTTTATATAAATCAAAAACACTGGGGCGTAACAAATCAACCTTATGGGACTCTAAAATAACAGAAGAAAATACCCCAAATTAATGCCTCTTTATTGTGCAAAATAGAATATAAACATGAACAAACCACTATATTGGTGCTAAATAATTAGCAATGGCTTTCTATATTTCTTCAAGGTATTGATTTTAAAGACATTAAATTTTATTCCAGAATTGGCACAACTTTTCCATGAATAATACTAACAATGATATTAATTAGATGGCCTAAAGATTACATTTAAAAACAGAAGCAGTTTCTTTTATAAAAGTTAGCATTAAGTAAGAAGCTATTTTTAACAAGAAAAATAGATCTGTGAATGAACGTGATGACTATACATAACCAGTTAAATATTAATATGAGCAATAATTCAGTCCTGCGACCAACAACATAAATATAGATTGAGTTAAACTCACTAACGCAACTAGGTTATCTCCCATAGCTTACTGGAGTCCTATGATAAATGCCTTGATCCCTGTTACCTCTTTACTGATGTCTAATGCATTACTATTACTTGGGCATGGTTTGTTACTGACCTTACTTCCTATCGCTGCCAATTCATTTGGTTTTTCCGATACCCAAGTCGCCCTAACCGGTTCCGCTTATTTCCTAGGTTTTGTATCAGGCTGTTTAACCACTCCCTTTATGCTAAAAAGAGTGGGCCATATTCGCAGCTTTGCCGTCCTTGCCACATCTTACACTGTGGTTATTCTAATCTTTCCTTTATTGCCTGAATTCTATGCTTGGATGTTACTACGCTTTTTAATCGGTTTAGTTATTTCCGGTTTGTATATGATCATTGAAAGCTGGTTAAATGGTAATGCAACCGCACAAAACCGAGGAACCATTTTATCCGTATATACCACGCTTAATTTAATTATGGTGATGTGTGGACAACAACTATTTAACCTAGGCAGTGTTCAAGATGCAATGCTATTTAGCTTAGCGGCTATCCTTATCTCGATTGCCATTATCCCAATTTCATTAACACGTCATGCTGCACCAGTTATGGTGCAACAAGTGAAGTTAAATATGTATAAAGTCTGGGAGCATTCTCATATTGCGTTAATTGGCGCAGTTGTCGCAGGGTTGGTGACGGGCGCTTTTTGGTCTTTAGCCCCTATTTATGCCAAAACCAATGATTTCAATAATATTCAAGTCGGGCTATTTTTATCCTCCACTGTATTAGGTGGTGCATGTTTCCAACTTCCTTTAGGAAAGATATCCGATAAACTAGATCGCCGAAGTGTTTTAATGTACTCAGCGTTAATAGGTTCGCTAGTTTCACTCACCTTCTTCTATTTGCCACAGTTTATTCCCTCTTTTGCTGGGTGGCCGGCCTTCATTTCAGCCTTTTTCTGGGGAGGAACTTGTATGACGCTTTATGCAATATGCTTAGCGCATGCTAACGATAATGCAACCTCAGAAGACTTTGTTGAGATAAGTAGTGCGATGTTAATTACCCTAGGCTTATCATCTGCGATTGGGGCCCCATTAGCCTCAGTAAGTATGAGTCAACTAGGTGCAAATGGACTATATGCTTTCACTGGAATTTGCTTAATCATCTTCTTTGTTATTGTCTTATTTAGACGTCGTAGCCATATTCCCCCTTCTATATTAGAAGAAAAAGAGGAGTTCCGGAGTGTCACAGATATGGCAGGACCTACCGCCTATGAAATGGATCCACGGACTGAGACTGAAGTTGACGATCCGCTTCAGCCTCAAACTCCCTCAATGCAGCAAGATCAAGCAAGCAAGTAACTTTCTATCAATGACTTTGCTATATTTGTTGTGAATTCAACAATATTAACCTGTAATCCATGACAAATGAGTTAACTTTACGTATGAATTAATATTAATGCTTAGTAAAGGAATAATAGATGTTAACGGCACAATATAAGAGTTTGATAGTGAGGTTATATCATGGAGAACTGGGGTTAGTTAAAACAGTATGGTTATATGCTGTTGTGATTAATGTGATCTTATTTAGCTTTTTTCTTTTGCCCTTCATTACCCTTATTAAAATATTCCTCTTATTCCTGCTCCTGAGTTATAACTTAATTGTTATGTCTGGCATTTGGAATGCCTGTGAAACCTATTCTGGAAAGCACTTTTGGATTGCTTTGAGTAAATGTCTATTAATATTAAGCTACTTCATATGGGCGATTGGAGCTTTTACTCTTATTAATTCGATACTTACCTTATAATCAGAATAAATAATCTCTCTCACCCCCCCCTATAAATAACAAAATATTATCATATTGATAAAATACGATAATTTAAAATTATTTAAAAGCCAGCGTACTATCTCCTCATCGAAACAAAACATGTATTAAACAATATATGTAACAAATAAAAAGTAGGAGAACGTTATGAAAATGAATCACGTAGGTTTAATGGTTGGCGATATGGACAAAGCTGTTGAGTTTTATACTAAAGCGCTAGGTCTTCGCATTGTTATGAACAACACTAAAGTACAGGAAGAGCGTGAAACTGCAATCGGTAGAATGTGTGTTGCTGTATTTGGTGAAGGTTTTAAAGGTTTCAATATCGCACACTTAGTAACAACTGATGGCATTGGTGTTGAGTTATTTGAAATGAAAGAGCGTCAAGAGCGTCATGAAGTTGATTTCTCTCGCCTTGGTATTTTCCACTTCTGTCTACAAACAGATGATTTTGAAGGTGCTATTGCTCGTGTTGAAGAGTATGGCGGTAAAGTACGTATGGATATCATGCGTTACCATCCAGAAGATGATAGCAAACCAGCTAAAATGGTTTACTTAGAAGACCCGTTTGGTAATTTATTTGAGTTCTACTCACACACTTACGAAGAAACTTACGCAACTGATTACTCATAATCAAATGACGGTTGTTTAACAGTTAAGTTTTAAACATCAAGGCTACTAAATATAGTAGCCTTTTTTATTGGTTAAGTACTTTCTATAATTGATTAATAACACTTTGTATTTTTTCAACAAGCGATGGATTCGTTAATTCACCCTTCTCTACATCAAAATTATCATAAAAACTAGGCACAGATACAGAGCCTTTTACATTAGCAGCAAAGAAATGAGCAGAACCGACTGCTGAAGCTAATACACTGCCTGCACCACCTGGACCAGGGGATGTCGCTAACATGATCACTGGTTTATTTTGAAACACCTTCATATTAATACGAGAAGTCCAATCAAAGAGGTTTTTATAAGCTGCAGTATAAGATCCATTATGTTCAGCAAAAGAGATAACAATCATCTCGGCTTCACCCAGTTTTTGATAAAAAGCTTTTGCAAGCTCTGGTTGCCCTAATGCTTTTTCTCTATCTTCACTAAATAGAGGCATCTCGTAATCATTTATATCTAACAATTCTACTTGGGCATTTTCAATCTGTTTTGCTGTGTAATTAACGAGCTGTTTATTAATTGAGTTTTGACTAGATGAGGCTGCGAACGCAAGTACTTTCATGCTCTCTTTCCTTTATTTAATAAGATTTGATAGATACACTTTAACTTAATGCTATTTGTTGATTAACCTGCATTTTGTGAATAGATTATTTCCATATGGCTTTGAATAGCCATGATTTCTGCTTACCCAACTAAATAGGTCTATGATGGAAGCTAAAAGCACTCTCTTGGATGGTATGGTTATTTTTGCGCATGTCGTTCAGTCTAGCAGCTTTACTGCTGCGGCTGAAATAACCGGACACTCGACGTCTTATATTAGTAAGGAGGTCAGTAAACTAGAAAGTCGGCTAGCTGTGCGCTTATTACATAGAACCACACGTAGTTTAAGTTTAACGCCAGAAGGTGAGCTATATTTTGAAATGGCAAAACAAATTATTGAAGATGCAGAGAATATTGAAAATACCATTATTGGTAAGCAAGGAGAGCCACAAGGTTTATTACGGATCAGTTGTCCAATATCCTATGGGTTATCTAGCCTGAGTCCGATTCTAAGCGATTTTACTACTAGGTATCCGAAGATACAGCTTGATATTGATTTGAATGATCGAAAAGTTGATCTGATTGCAGACCGTTTTGATATTGTTATTCGAGCGACTACACAGCTTGAGGATTCTACGCTTGTTAGTCGTCGTATTACGCAGTCTGAAGCATTAGTTTTAGCCTCACCAGGTTATTTAGCTAAACATGGTACACCACAACACCCCTATCAATTAGATCGTCACAAAATAATTAGTTATAACAATATAAAGCACCCCAATATATGGCAATTTAACGACCATAATGGTGAATTAATTCAGGTTCACTTAGACAGCCATGTACTAACCAATAACTCAGCTCTGGAAATAGATTTAGCCGTTGCCGATCAAGGTATTCTTCGTGTACCACGCTTTACTTTAAAAGATGAATTAACAACCGGAAAGCTGGTAGAGCTCTTCGCTGATTGGCCGAAACCAGCAATCGGCGTGTATATGGTTTATCCAAGCCGAAAGCATATGTCATTAAAGGTACGTAGTTTTATTGACTTTGTAATGGAAGCATTAGGTGATTAACCAATCATGAGCACATCATGGGTAATAAGCGCTACCATCAATCACTAAGACTGTGCTTGTAAAACGACAGCTTTTTGCACCGTTTTCTAGTCTAGTTTTATGTGAAACCATACCCGTTTCTAGATTAGTTGCGATTAGGTCACTGGTATAATTGAATGTGACCGCGTCTTGCGATGATGTCCATTTAAATTCAACTCGAGATTGATAAGACTCACCAGAAACAGAGTACTCAATAAAGTAACCTAACCCATTGGCATTTAATACATAGATTTTATTTTTGCCGCTATTCTCCCAGGTACCAATTAAGTTCTGATTACAACTGCGGTCGGTAGGTTGATTATTAGCGCTGTTACTTTGTTCCGCTACTTCTAATTGCTTCGCCATCTCATAAAGATCAGCCGGAACGGCGTCACCTCTCTGCTCTAACTGGCTAATTTGATCTTTAATCATTAATAATTGTGCGCTATCTGCCAATATTTCGATATTAAACAGACACACAGAACTTATCATCATCAATAAACGACGTTTAAAATACATATAACAATCCTTTGTTAGTTGTACTAATTATACCGAACTTATTTGAGTCATCGGTATGAATTTCAATTTGCTTATATAAAGAGTATCCACAACAATCTATTTATTCAATAGCGATTAGCCGATACTTACTTTTGAACTATAACACTAGACTTTGCTGTTGTTTAAAACACGATAACAACATATAAGAATGTAACCCAGAAATAAAACTCGTTTGGAAGGTGTTATTCACTAAAATGTTAAACTCATTCATATTTTTACAATGTACTCGCAACATAAAGTCGTATTCACCAGTGATTGAATGGCACTCATAAATCTCAGGAGTTTCTTGTATTAAGTTAATGGCTTTTTCCCGTGCATTCATTTCACTTTTTCTATATTGCAACATAATAGAAGCGGTGATCCCCAATCCCGCTTTTTCTTTATTTAATACCGCTGCATAACGTTCAATAATGCCAACCTCCTCTAGTCTTTTTAAGCGACGAAAACATTGTGAGGAGGACAACCCAACTTTCTCAGCTAATATTAGACGTGGAATTTGGCTATCTTTTAACAAAAAATTCAAAATGCGAACATCATATCCATCTAATGGTAAGTCATGCATGATTTAAAGCCTTATTTTACATTTAATGCAATTATAGTTGCATAAATATCAGTTCAACAACGTTATTTTGCAAAGAAACGACTATCACTCTCGCGTTACATTTATGCCTATTATCTCCCTCTATACAGTCAAGGAAAAATGATGAGTTTAGCTATTTTAGGCGTGTTTATTCCGACCTTCTTTTTTGTGTCAATCACCCCAGGTATGTGCATGACCCTAGCACTAAGTTTAGGTATGAGTATCGGTTATAAACGCACTTTATGGATGATGTTAGGCGAAATTATTGGTATTGGGTTAGTCTCTACTGCTGCGATTATCGGTGTTGCTTCTATCATTAATAGTTACCCGTGGTTATTTACTATTTTCAAATTTATTGGGGCAACTTACCTCCTTTATTTAGGTGTGATGATGTTGCAATCTAAAGGTAAGCTGGCCATTGGAATTGAAAAAAATAATGCAAAAACACAAGATAACAAAGCACTATTTATACAAGGCTTTATCACTGCCATTGCTAATCCTAAAGGCTGGGCTTTTATGATCTCTTTGTTGCCACCTTTTATCAACAATGAACAACCTTTAGCACAACAAATGTTAATTCTTGTGGCGATAATTCTTACTTTCGAATTTATCTGTATGTCACTCTATGCCGCTGGAGGAAAAGGCTTAAAACACCTTTTAGCCAGCACAGACAATGTACGTTTAATTAATCGTATTTCAGGTAGTTTGATGCTCGGTGTTGGCGTGTGGTTAATTCTTTCTTAACCTTTTAATATAGAAACACACTAGCTACCACAGATAGCTAGTGTGCTTTATTGAGGTTATACCCATTACATTAAATAATATATAAGTATTATTCTAAATAGTTTCTTCCATATCTGCAGAGGTTGAACTTGTTGCATAGACATCAGCGTCATCAGAAACAATTAATGCGCCATCCTCAATTAAGCCATTGATAATAGTTGTGTCCTCACTACCGTACTCAGTCACTAAGTCAACATCATCTAAAACGATATATTGTGTGACTTCATCGTTAACAACTTCAATGGTGGTATTGGTAACACCTTCATCATCCGTATCAACAGAGAAGTTTAAGTACGAATCAAGCGTATCACTAGTTGCATCAACAAGTAACTCACTTAGATCAAGCACATCTTCACCATTAAGGTGGAAATCTGTAATGCTATCTGTGTCATTATTAGCATTGCTATCAAACTCCCAAATGAACGTATCTGTACCATCACCGCCAGTTAATATGTCATTACCTAAACCACCGGTTAACATATCATCACCAGCCCCGCCAACTAAGGTATCGTCGCCATCGGTGCCCACAAGAATACTATCAACTCCATCAACACGTATCGTTGCAGTGGCAATATCAGTAGTATCTCCATCGCTAATAGTGTACTCAATGTCAAAGGTTTGCGAGTCTCCTTCGTCCAAGGTTGCACCTAACTCTTCACTTGGTGTAAATACTATTTTACCATTAATTAGCTCACCGCTACCTACCACAAGTCCGTCAACAGTAATATCGACAGCATCACCACCTTCACTAACACTTTGGCTTTGGATTTCGGTAATGGTCAGGTCATCATTATCACTATCGCTATCATTAGCCAATACATCAATAGCAATGGAATTATTCTCATCAGTAAAAATAGCACCTTCAGTAATAGAGGTATCTACAGCAGGTAAATCTTCTGTTACATCTACATTTGTTTCTGCATCATCATAGTTAAGGTCAAGACCAAGTACTTCGGTTGTTTCACTGCCATCAGCTTGCGTTCTGGTAAAAGTAACTTCATCACTTACTGTTCTTGATAACGTCATATTTTGCACTACATAAGTACCATTAGACCCTGATGTAGTTAACTCAAAGTAATCTACTGGCGTATCTGTAGTAAACGAATAGGTATCTACATAACTACCACTTTCTCTGTAAGCTGATTGAGTTTCAGTTGTTCCATCTTCAAAATAAGCGGTAATACTAACTTGCGTTGCATTACTGCTCGATTCATCAAAATACCCCCCTAATCCATCGAGCGTGAAGGTCACTTCATTAATGTTTTCACCTTCAACATCTATAACGAGTGTTTCTCCTTGACTTAACCCGGAGCTATCGCCATTACCAATACCGTTACCAACATGAGTATTTCCGTTCCAAGCAGTTAAGACTTTTGAGTCATTTGCATCTGTCGTGCTGATAGAACTTGTGATTGTCGCATTATTAATAACAGCAACGACTTCTGTTCCATCTGCATTAAGCGTTCCCCAATCACTAACACTAGCCACAAAACTCGAGCTACCATCATCACCAAATGAACCAACGCCAATATCGACAGAGTTTAACTGGATAGCTTCTGTATCAGGTACAAATTGTACCTCTGAATCAGAGTCATACTCTTCACCGACAACCATATCAACCCACACACCATCAACAGAAACTTGTACGGTGCCATACTCTGGCTGTTCATCAAGACGAATTGTTGTAGCATAGGTAGTCTCAGTATCATTAACAGCCGTAGGAGCATAATCTACACCATTAATAGTAATTTCGATCTCTTTGGTATTATCATCCGAGGTTTTCACCGTAAGGATATCGGTTAATGTTTCGCCCTCATCTAAATCTTGGATATCAGCTTGGCTATTATCTGCTGTATAAGTCCAGTTACCGTTTTCATCAATAGCAATATCACCATAAGTTCCTTCAATAACACCTTCGCTGAAGGTAGTTGTATCTGAAATATCTGTATCCGTTAAAGATAAACTGCCCGATGTAGTCAAGGTATCTGCATCATCTTCGGTTACTTCACCTGTAGCATCCCCTGAAATTACTGAGATATCATCAGTACCGGTAATGGTTACTGTTATCTCTTGCTCGGCACCATTTAACGAAACGGTATACACTTCAGTTAATATTTCACCTGCGGCTAAATATTGAACAGCGCTATTATCAACTTCATAAGCCCATTCACCATCTGAGTTGATCGTCATTTCACCTAATGCGACATCACCTTCTTCAGCGGGGATAAATTCAACTGTTGGTTCGAAGCTTTCGCTATCATTAGTGTCAACATCAACAAATGTTAAGGTGCCCGAATCCGTTAGGGTTTTCTCTCCACTAACCGATTCATCTTCTGTTACTTGACCTTCTGCGCTATCACCAACACTACTATCAACGATGATTTCAGTTGCATCTTCAGCTCCGATAATAACGATAGTAATGGTTTCTTCTGTTCCATTTAAGGTGACTGTATATGTTTCAGTTATCGTTTCATTGATATCTAGATGTTGAACCAATGAATTATCAACGCTATAACTCCAATTACCATCATCCTCTAATAAAACACTACCTAATTGACCTAAACTTGAAGTAGAGTTTGTAAAGTTTATTTCAGGTTCAAAATTCGCACTATCGGTATCATCAAGGTCTCCAAAGTCAAACGCACCTTTTGTTGTTAAGAAACCAGGCGTAGCGTCGTCGTCATCTTCAAAAATTCGAGCAAATGCGGCTTCACTACCTACTGGATCAATAGTAGTTGCATCATCTGCACCATTAATTGTGACGGTAATATCATGTGTCGCCCCATTTAATGTCACCGTGTACACTTCTACTAAAGACTCCCCCTCACCAAGATATTGAACTGCACTGTTATCAACTTCATAGGTCCAATTGCCTTCTGCATCAATGGTTATTTCACCTAGCGCTGTATCTCCTTCATTTGTTGGAGAAAATGCCACTGTAGGATTAAAGTTTTCACTATCTTCAGTATCAACATCTGAGAAGGTTAATGTGCCTGAATCAGTTAAGGTTTGCGCTGCACTAACCGCTTCATCTTCGGTTACTTGGCCTGTATCACTATCTGCATCTCCCACAATTATTTCAGTAGGGTCGTCCACTTTATTAATAGTGACATTAACCGTTTCCTCTGTACCTTCTTCATTTATGTAAGTAAAACTATCTGTACCATTAAAGTTAGCATTTGGTGTGTAAGTCACTGTTCCATCACCGTTCAGTACAACCGTACCATTAGCACCATTACTCACTGAAGCAACAGCTGATACTGCGCTATCTTCATCTGTATCATTAGCTAATACATCAATAGTAACTGCAGTGTCTTCATCAGTAACCTCTGAATCTGAATTAGTAATAGTCAGATCATCAACAATTGTCACACTTGGATCAACCGTTACGGTATCACCGTCTGTCATGCCATCGTTTGGAATTAAAGTAAATGCAGGTAACTCTTGTCCGCTGTTCACTAAATCAGCGCCAGCGGCGGTTAATAACACCGCACCATCGACGAGTGTGTAGTAATCAGACTCGCTTAAGGTTACGGTGACCTCATCGCCATCTTCATCGAAGGTCTCGAAGGTAGCAACAGTCGCACCTTCAACGGCACTGCCGTCATCTTCGGTGAAGTCGTTGCTATGTCTTTT
>NZ_QOCB01000022.1 GCF_003318165.1 Psychromonas sp. B3M02 | reverse complement strand
TTAATACAATTGGTATTAAACAACCGCTTTTATGCTCAAGCTCTATTTAGGCGGCTTTTTTTGTTGCTAATATCATTATGACAATAGCATCTGCTGTTAGTTTTTTATCTGAAATTATTAGGCTTTATTAACAATTATTTCTTGTTATCAAAAAGGTTTTATTACACTAACATCGCCTCAACGCTCACCTTTTGAAATCATTTTTTAGCATGTTAAGCCTCCAAATATGTAAGGAGACTTAACTGTAAATTGTTGAAAGGCTATTAAACAATTAATAACTCTTTAGCGTTGGCTAATGTATGTTCGGTAATACTGTCACCACCTAATAATCTTGCTAATTCATGAATACGCTGTGTTTCGTCTAATAGCTGCATATTAGTGTTAGTGCTCTTACCATCACTTTGTTTATTCACTATCATTTGTTGATGACCATTACCTGCTACTTGTGGTAGATGCGTTACACAGAAAATTTGTGTGGTTTCACCAAGCTGACGTAATAGGTTACCAACAACGGCCGCTGTTGCCCCACTGATACCCACATCGACTTCATCAAAGATTAAAGTAGGTGTTGATACTCGTTGGCTGATGATCACTTGAATCGCTAAACTAATACGAGATAATTCACCGCCCGAAGCGACTTTACCTAAGTTTTGCAAACCTTGTCCTGCATTCGCAGCCACTTGAAACTCAATACCGTCAATACCTAATGGGCTAAGGCTATCACTTTCATGTTGTGTCATGGCGACTTCGAATTGACCATCTTCCATATTCAACTTTTGAATGCTTTTAGTGATTTTTTTACTTAACTCTTTAGCGTAACGTTGGCGGCTTTGACTGAGTTTTTGAGCGTGTTTTACGTAATCTTGTTTAGCTGTATGTAGCTCTGCAGTGAGCTGTTCAATCTGTGCTTCACTGTTGTTTAGTTGTTGGTACTCTTTACTCAATTTCTGATGAAATTCATAAAGCATTTCAGGTTGAACTTGGTGTTTTCTAGAAAGCGTCATCGCCTGACTTAAACGGGATTCAAGTTGTTCAAACTGCTCAGGGTCTAACTCTAGTTTTTCACTGTACTGGCGTAATTCATAACCTGCCTCTTCAACCTGGATCACCGCTTCTTGTAATGCGCTAACAATGGGCTCTAGCTGACTATCATGTTGAACCTGTGATTCTAATAAAGAGATAGTTTTCTGTATTAACGTAAGGGCATCGACTTCATCTGAATCAGCCAACAGATTTAAACTCACTTGAGTGCTTTCTAATAATGCGCCGCTGTTTGCTAGTTTTTTATGTTCACTCTCAATTTCACTAAACTCACCTTCACCTAGTGCAAATTCATCTAACTCAATAATTTGATATTCAAGTAACTGTTTACGCGCTTGTTTCTCTTGTTGGCTTAATTGTTGTTGCTGTAATTGCTTCTTAAGAAAGTGACAACCTTGGTAGGTGTCTTTTACTTTTTGTAGTAATTGTTGGTGGTTAGCATATTCGTCAATAATTGATAGCTGTACATCGGTGCGTAATAAGCTTTGGTGTGCATGTTGACCGTGTATGTTAACTAATAACTGCCCCAAGCTTTTGAGTTGTGATAATGGGACTGGAATGGCATTGATATATGCACGAGATCGGCCTTCGCGTGTGATCACTCGGCGTAATAAGCATTCGTTCGGATTATCACTTAAGGTGTTTTCAAGGTCGTTGCTTTTTAACCAAACCAAGGCATTAGGCGTATCGATTAGATTAAAGCGTGCACTAACTTCTGCTTTATCCGTACCTTGCCTAATCATGCTTGCATCGGCACGTGCACCCAGACATAACCCTAATGCATCGATAGCAATGGATTTACCTGCACCTGTTTCACCGGTAATAGTGGTCATACCCTGGTGGAAATCAAGCTCTAAGAACTTTACGATGGCAAAGTGCTGAACAGTTAATTGACTTAGCATAAAATGGTTATCCTATGATGATATTAACAACGATAAAACTACTGTTTAAAAACACAGTTTAGTACTGTTTTTTTAAACAGTAAAGTGCTGTTTATCTATTTTATGCTAAATATTTTATTTTATGCTGATTAGTCAGCCATTGGATGAATGCTTAGAATAGTTTGTTACCCCAACCAAATTTGGTGTGTAATACATGGAAATAGTTATAGTTTTGTGGGTGCAATAAGGTTAACTGATGTTTGGTCTTTTTAATGATCACTTCATCGCCAGGTAATACAGATAGGTTAACGTGGCTATCACAACTGATTTGCATTTCTGTGCTATTACTTTGTGCTACTTTTAAACGCACTGTGCTATTGGCATCAATCACAATAGGGCGGCTATTTAAGGTATGGGGAAACATAGGCAATAAACTGATTGCATCCAGTTTAGGGGTCATGATTGGGCCACCGCCAGACAGAGAGTAAGCTGTAGAGCCTGTTGGTGTTGAAAGAATTAAACCATCGGCACGTTGATTGATCATAAAGTTATCATTTACATAGATTTCAAACTCAATCATATGCGCGATTTTATCTGGATGTAATACCGCCTCATTAACGGCCGTACTGCTGCTTCTTAAATGACCATGGCTATATACTTGTGCTTCTAATAAAAAACGATGTTCTGTTTGGTAAGTACCTTCTAATACTTCACTTAATGGTTTTTCAAAATCATCGGGATCTAAATCAGTTAAAAAACCTAAGTTACCTCTATTCACTCCGATCACTGGCAGGTCAAAGCGAGCTAATACTCTGGCCGCACCTAACATGTAACCATCACCACCAACGACTATTGCTAAATCACACTTTTGACCTATGCCGACTAAATCTTCATAACGAATTTGTGGGAGCTCTAGGTCATCAGCAAGACGAATATCGATAATAATTGCATGACCACGAGCTTGCAAAAAAAAGTATAAGCTAGCGAGGGTTTGTAATGCTTCACTGTGCTGAGGTTTGCCAATTAATCCAATGGTTTGAAATTGACTTTGTTGCTTAGTGTCTTGCGTCATAAAATAGATACTCGATAAAATGTGGTGATTTTCAGTATACCTCTTAAAAATGTTTTTATTAACAGCCTTGAAACTATTATTACTATCCCCATAATAGAGCATATATTATTGACCAAAATAAAATTAAGTAGGATTGAGCTATGAGCGAAGAACAAAAAAACACGGTTGAAGAAGCAATTGACACGGTTTTAGGTGATGAGGCCGTTGAGCAAGAAGCGGTTGAAGGTACACTTGAAACAGCCGATGACCAATCAGCTTTAATTGAAGAGCTAACTAAAAAGCTAGCTGCCGCTGAAGAAGAGATCAAAGAGCAGAAAGATTTAGTAATTCGTGCGCAAGCTTTCTCACAAAACGAAATCCGTAAAGCGGGTATCGATGCAGAAAACCGTCGCAAATCAGTATTAAAAACTTTTGCTAATGCTTTAACACCTGTTGTTGACCACCTTGAGTTAGCAATTCAACATGCTGATAAAGAGAATGAAACGCTAAAACCTATGGTTGATGGTGTGGAAATGACTTTAACTGAGTTATTAAAAGCTATCTCAAGCATTGGCATTCAACAAATTGACCCAATGGGCGAGCCATTAAACCCAGAAAAACACCAAGCAATGAGCATGCAAGTGGTTGAAGGCGTTCCTGCTAACCAAGTTGTTGCAGTAATGCAAAAAGGTTACGAGTTAAGTGGCGGTCAAATCATCCGTCCAGCAATGGTTGTTGTGTCAAAAGACGCATAGTCATCGCGATAATTGATAAATCAATCTGCTGATTGATTATTAAAAGGCACTTCGGTGCCTTTTTTGTATTTACGAGAAGATAAGGGACTGGCTTAAAAGAACTTTCAACAAGTTATTAATTGATAACGCATAAAGGACAAGAGATTTCGCTGAACTGGCTCACCTTTTGAAATTAATTTTAAAAAAAATGATTTTTTTTGCTTGTTGCCCTTGAAACCTAAAAATAGCCCCTTATATATGAAGTATGAAACGGACACTGCAATGCTGCAGAGAGTCAACTAAACAAATAAAACATTAATAAATGTGGAGAAAGTAAAATGGGTAAAATTATTGGTATTGATTTAGGTACTACAAATTCATGTGTTTCTGTACTGGATGGTGATGTAGCTAAAATCATTGAAAACGCAGAAGGTGAACGTACTACTCCTTCAATCATTGCTTACACAGACGGCGAAACATTAGTAGGTCAACCTGCTAAGCGTCAATCTGTAACGAACCCAACAAATACTTTATTTGCAATCAAACGTCTTATCGGTCGTCGTTTTGAAGATGAAGAAGTACAACGTGATATCAAAATCATGCCTTACAAAATTATCAAAGCTGATAATGGTGATGCATGGGTTGAAGCACACGGTGACAAAATGGCACCACCGCAAATCTCTGCTGAAATTCTTAAGAAAATGAAGAAAACAGCTGAAGATTACCTAGGTGAGAAAGTATCTGGTGCAGTAATCACAGTACCTGCTTACTTTAACGATGCACAACGTCAAGCAACTAAAGATGCTGGTCGTATCGCTGGTCTTGATGTTAAACGTATCATCAATGAGCCAACTGCTGCTGCATTTGCTTACGGTGTTAACAATACTAAAGGTGACAGCACTGTTGCTGTATACGATTTAGGTGGTGGTACTTTCGATATCTCAATCATTGAAATCGATGAAGTAGATGGCGAGAAAACATTTGAAGTATTAGCAACAAACGGTGACACACACTTAGGTGGTGAAGATTTCGATAACCGTTTAATTAACTACATCGTTAAAGAATTTGAAAAAGAGCAAAGCTTCGATCTAACTAAAGATCCACTAGCTATGCAACGTGTTAAAGAAGCGGCTGAAAAAGCAAAAATCGAGCTTTCTTCTGCACAACAAACAGATATCAACCTGCCATACATCACAGCTGATGCATCAGGTCCTAAGCACTTAAACATTAAAGTAACACGTTCTAAACTAGAGTCTCTAGTTGAAGATATGGTTAAAGCAACACTTGAACCATTACGTATTGCACTTAAAGATGCTGACCTTTCTGTTGGTGACATCGATGATGTTATCTTAGTAGGTGGTCAAACACGTATGCCATTAGTACAAGCTGCAGTAGCAGAGTTCTTTGGTAAAGCTGCTCGTAAAGATGTTAACCCTGATGAAGCGGTTGCAATGGGTGCTGCGATTCAAGGTGCTGTACTTTCAGGTGACAAAACTGACGTTCTATTATTAGACGTTACACCGTTATCTTTAGGTATCGAAACAATGGGTGGCGTATTAACGAAAGTTATCGAGAAAAATACAACTATCCCGACTAAACAGTCACAAACATTCTCAACAGCTGAAGATAACCAAAGTGCGGTAACAATCCACATTCTTCAAGGTGAGCGTAAACGTGCTGCAGACAACAAATCTCTAGGTCAATTTAACTTAGAAGGTATCCGTGCTGCGACTCGTGGTACTCCACAAATCGAAGTAACTTTCGATATGGATGCGGACGGTATCTTACATGTATCTGCTAAAGATAAAGATACAAACCAAGAGCAAAAAATTACTATCAAATCAAGCTCAGGTCTATCTGACGAAGAGATTGAAAAAATGGTAAATGATGCTGAAGCAAATGCTGATGCTGATAAACAGTTTGAAGAAGTAGTAACGGCGCGTAACCAAGCAGATGCGATGGTTCACGGTACTAAGAAACAAATTGAAGAAGCAGGTGATGCATTACCAGCTGATGAGAAAGAGAAAATTGAAGCAGCAATTGCTGAAGTTGAAACAGCAAGCAAAGGTGAAGATAAAGCTGAAATCGAAGCTAAAACTCAAGCCCTAGCTGAAGCTTCTCAAAAACTGATGGAAATTGCTCAACAAAAAGCACAAGCAGGCGAAGCCGGTGAAGCACAGCCAGAAGCTGAAGCTAAACAAGACGATGACATCGTTGATGCTGAGTTTGAAGAAGTAAAAGACGAGAAAAAATAATTGGGTAACCCCTAATTAGCAGTATCGTATCAGCTCGCGGGTTATGGATTTATCTATAATCCGCGCGTTTGTTTTGAACAATACCAATTTCAACAAGCAGCTATTTGTTGAACGAGGTATAAAAAAAGGTTTGAGAACTGACCATGTCTAAACGTGATTGTTATGAAGTACTTGGTGTAGGCCAAGATGCGACAGAGAAAGAGATTAAAAAGGCTTATAAACGCCTGGCGATGAAGTACCATCCAGACCGTACTAAAGGTGATACTGCGCTAGAAGAAAAATTCAAGGAAGTAAAAGAAGCTTACGAAATTCTTAGCGATCCTCAAAAAAGAGCAGCATTTGATCAATACGGTCACGATGGTGTTAATCAGCAAGGTCAAGGTGGCGGCGGCTTCGGCGGTGGTTTCGGCGGCGGTGGTTTTGACGATATATTCGGAGATATCTTTGGCGGTGGTCGTCGTGGTGGCGGTCAACGTGCACAGCAAGGTTCTGATTTACGCTACAACATGGAACTAACCTTAGAAGAGGCTGTTAAAGGTATCTCTAAAGAGATCCAAATTCCTACGTTAGTACATTGTGAACAGTGTAATGGCTCAGGCGCTAAAAAAGGCACAGACAGTAAAACTTGTGGCACTTGTCATGGTCAAGGCCAAGTACAAATGCGTCAAGGTTTCTTTGCTGTTAACCAAACCTGTCCAACTTGTCATGGTAAAGGCAAAATTATTACTGACCCATGTAACAAGTGTCATGGTGAAGGTCGTTACGAGCGTAGCAAAACATTATCAGTTAAAATCCCACCAGGTGTTGATACTGGCGACCGTATCCGTTTAAGTGGTGAAGGTGAAGCGGGAGAGCATGGTGCACCAGCAGGGGATTTATACGTACAAATGAACGTACGTCCACACGATGTATTTGAGCGTGATGGTAATGACCTGTACTGTGAAGTACCAATTAGCTTTACCGAAGCAGCATTAGGTGGCGAAATTGAAGTCCCTACCTTAGATGGACGCGTTAAATTAAAAATACCCGCAGAGACACAAACGGGCCGTATGTTCCGTATGCGTAACAAGGGTGTTCAATCGGTACGTAGCCACTCTACCGGTGATTTGATGTGTAAAGTAACAGTGGAAACACCTGTGAAACTTTCTATCAAGCAAAAAGAGTTATTAAAAGAGTTTGAAAACTCATTATGCTCAAGCAGCAGCAAAAAGCATAAACCTAAGTCAGAAGGTTTTTTAAACAGCTTAAAAACGTTTTTTGACGATATAAGTAAGTAATAGAAATAATAGTCATTATTACTTAAAATCTGATATTCTTTAAAAAGGTCACTTTCAAGTGGCCTTTTTTTTTGTATTTTATTAT
>NZ_QOCB01000141.1 GCF_003318165.1 Psychromonas sp. B3M02 | reverse complement strand
AACGCTGGTGACGTCTCATTGGTGACTAACGCATCGATACTCACATTTAAGCCGGTGGTATCCACTTCAACGGTGCCCGTGTTCGTGGCGCTATTGCCCGCTGCATCGCTGGCGGTAACGGTAATAACCGTTTCACCGTCATCCAGTGCCGGTAACGTATTATCCGCTAATGTCCAGGTGCCATCGGCATTGTTAGTCGCCGTATAGGCTTCTCCGTCAACCGTGACGGTAACCACGACAACAGCCGTTGGATCGTCAATTGAGCCTGTTAGCATCGGCGTATTATCGGTGGTAATAATAGAATCCACGCTCACGACAGGCGCAGTGGTATCAATCTCAATACTGTTGGTGGCGCTATCGGTATGACCTGCTTCATCGCTTGCCGATACGCTGATCTCAACGTTACCTTCGGCTAATTCAGGTAAGGTGTCAGCCGCTAAGCTCCAAGTCCCATCACCATTGTTTACCGCGGTGTAGTCAATCTCGTTCACCGTCACAATCACGGTCGCGGTAGGGTCATCAATGCTACCGCTTAACGCTGGTGAGGTGTCGTTGGTAATTAACGCATCGATACTCACATTTAAGCCGGTGGTATCCACTTCAACGGTGCCCGTGTTCGTGGCGCTATTGCCCGCCGCATCGCTGGCGGTAACGGTAATAACCGTTTCACCGTCATCCAGTGCCGGTAACGTATTATCCGCGAGTGTCCAGGTGCCATCGGCATTGTTAGTCGCACTGTATTCAACATCATTCACTGTCACAATCACGACAGCCGTTGGATCGTCAATTGAGCCTGTTAGCATCGGCGTATTATCGGTGGTAATAATAGAATCCACACTCACGACAGGCGCAGTGGTATCAATCTCAAGACTGTTGGTGGCGCTATCGGTATGACCTGCTTCATCGCTCGCCGATACGCTGATCTCAATCTCACCTTCAGCTAACTCAGGTAAGGTGTCCGCCGCTAAGCTCCAAGTCCCATCACCATTGTTTACCGCGGTGTAATCAAT
>NZ_QOCB01000063.1 GCF_003318165.1 Psychromonas sp. B3M02 | reverse complement strand
TTTACTTAAATTTTTTAGCTACTTTATCCACTAATCGCATCGCTCATAATTTGATGAATAAGCATTTGATTAAATGGTCATTAAATCATACATATATAAAATGTTTTTAGAGTTGATTTCTTTCGTTTTTAATTATTCTCTATTAAACGCATACATGAAGGCTTTAACTCAATAACCGCCTTAATTTCAGGGGCATTAAAAAAGATAAAAATCTAGACATAAATTGTTAATTTTGTTAATTTCTATAGTTAACTATTAAATTGGTAATACCATTTTACATTCGACTGTTATTTGCTCGTAACATTTACCGGTTACGTTTATATAATTTAAGGCTGTTATGACCTACGCAAAAATTAAACAACCTAAACTTGCTGATGTGATTGAATCACAGTTAGAAAGCATGATTTTGGAAGGGCGTTTAGAGCTGGGTGAGAAGTTGTTACCTGAGCGAGAATTAGCAAAACAGTTTGATGTATCTCGACCTTCTCTGCGTGAAGCGATTCAACGTTTAGAGTCAAAGGGGTTATTAACACGTCGTCAAGGCGGTGGTACTTACGTAAAAGAAGAATTACGTAACCAATTGACCGATCCGTTATTCGAATTACTTAATTCGCATCCGGAATCTCAATATGATTTACTGGAATTTCGTCATGCCATTGAAGGGTTTTCTGCTTATTATGCCGCGTTAAGAGGTACTTCTGATGATTTGCATAAAATAAAAACAACTTTCAATGCTATTGATATGGCAAATTCAGCTGGTAACATCGAACTAGAAATAGAATCGGTGGCTGAATTTTACCAAGCAGTTATCGAAGCATCACATAATGTTGTGTTTTTACATTTAGCACGTGGCATCAAACCACTATTACAAAAAAACATTTCAGATAACGTGAAACAGCTTTATTTATATCCAGAAGTTGCAAAAAAAATTCATCAACATCGCTTCCAGTTAATGGAAGCTATTTTGTCCAAGCAGCCGATGAAAGCAAAAGAAGCATCGGATCAGCATCTACATTATATTGAAGAAACACGCTTGGTTATGTTGCGTGAAGAGAGTGCATTTAAACGTGAGTTAGGCGCTTTTTAAAAATGACTTCCGCTTTATAGTATGGCGGATCAGCTTTGGCTGTTATTCATACTTATACTGATAATTATTTAGATTACTTATTGCCGAAATGGCATGCAGCGTGCTGTGAAGCAGGTAGTGTTTAATGTAAATAATTATACAAAAACGCTTGGCTTTCGAGCTGAGATTATCTAGTGATATAGAAGGAAAGTGTCATGACTGACATCTTAAAAGATATTGATGCACAAGAAACTTCTGAATGGCTTGAAGCATTAACAACCATTCTTGAAGATGAGGGCTCAGAACGTGCTCAATTTATCCTTGAGCAAGTGATGGAAAAAGCACGCGTTGAAGGCGTTAATTTGCCAACTGGCATTAACACTAACTACGTAAACACCATTGCGGCATCTGATCAACCAGCTTACCCTGGTGACCTTAAATTAGAGCAACGTATTCGTTCAATCATTCGTTGGAATGCGATTATGATTGTTATGCGTGCTTCTAAAAAAGACTTAGATCTTGGTGGTCACATGGCTTCTTACCAGTCTGCGGCTGCGTTTTATGAAGTATGTTTCAACCACTTCTTCCGTGCACCAAACGAAACTGATGGTGGTGATTTAGTTTATTACCAAGGTCATATCTCTCCTGGTATTTACGCACGTGCTTTCCTAGAAGGTCGTTTAACTGAAGAGCAATTAGATAACTTCCGTCAAGAAGTTGATGGTAAAGGTCTTCCTTCATACCCTCACCCTAAATTACTTCCAGAATTCTGGCAGTTCCCTACGGTATCTATGGGTCTAGGTCCAATCGCTGCAATTTACCAAGCGCGTTTCCTTAAATACCTTGATGGTCGTGGTTTAAAACAAACTGCTGCACAACGTGTTTACGCTTTCCTTGGTGATGGTGAGATGGATGAGCCGGAATCTCGTGGTTCATTATCATTCGCTTCACGTGAAAAACTAGATAACCTATGTTTCCTAATCAACTGTAACCTACAGCGTTTAGATGGTCCTGTAATGGGTAACGGTAGCATCATTCAAGAACTTGAAGGCCTATTCACAGGTGCGGGTTGGAATGTTGTTAAAGTTATCTGGGGCGGTAACTGGGATGCACTAATTGCAAAAGATTCGTCTGGTAAATTATTACAATTAATGGAAGAGACCGTTGATGGTGATTACCAAACATTTAAATCTAAAGACGGTGCTTACGTTCGTGAACATTTCTTTGGTAAATACCCAGAAACAGCTGCATTAGTCGCTGATATGACTGATGAAGAGATCTTTGCACTGAAACGTGGCGGTCATGACTCATCTAAACTATACGCAGCATTCAAAAACGCAGAAGATACAGCGGGTAAACCAACGGTGATCCTAGCTAAAACTGTTAAAGGTTACGGCATGGGCGCAGCGGCTGAGGGTAAAAACATTGCTCACGGCGTGAAGAAAATGAATGAAAACCACATTCAAACGCTACGTGATCGTTTAGGTCTACAAGATTTAATCTCTGACGAGAAAGCGGCGACACTTCCTTACCTAACGCTTGAAGAAGGTTCTGAAGAGTACAAATACCTTCACGGTAAACGTGAAGCATTAATGGGATACACACCTAAGCGTCTACCTAAGTTTACTGAAAAACTAGCTGTGCCAGAGTTAGATAAATTCTCTGCACTTTTAGGTGAACAGAAACGTGAAATTTCAACAACAATGGCTTACGTACGTATCCTAAATGTATTGTTGAAAGATAAAGGTATCGGTAAAAACATCGTACCAATCATCGCCGATGAAGCACGTACATTTGGTATGGAAGGTCTATTCCGTCAAGTTGGTATCTACAACCCACATGGTCAAGAATACACACCTGAAGACCGCGGCGTAGTGTCTTACTACAAAGAAGCAACTTCTGGTCAAGTATTACAGGAAGGTATTAACGAACTAGGTTCTATGTCTTCTTGGGTTGCTGCTGCAACATCATACAGTACAAATGACTTACCAATGATTCCATTCTACATCTACTACTCTATGTTTGGTTTCCAACGTATTGGTGATATGGCTTGGATGGCGGGTGACCAACAAGCACGTGGTTTCCTATTAGGTGCTACTGCTGGTCGTACTACCCTAAACGGTGAAGGTCTACAGCATGAAGATGGTCACAGCCATATTCAAGCTAACACTATCCCTAACTGTGTTTCATACGACCCAACGTTTGCTTACGAGTTAGCGGTTATCGTTCAAGACGGTATTGAGCGTATGTACGGTGAGAAACAAGAAAACGTATTCTATTACCTGACAGTAATGAACGAAAACTACGCAATGCCGGCTATGCCAGAAGGTGCTGAAGAAGGTATCCGTAAAGGTATCTACAAGTTTGATTCATTACCAGGTAAGAGCAAAGTACAACTACTAAGTTCAGGTACTATCATGAACGAAGTACGTGCTGCTGCAGCTATCCTAAGCGAAGAGTACGATGTTGCTTCTGATATCTTCTCTGTGACTTCATTCAATGAGTTAACACGTGACGGTCAAGACGTTGAACGTTACAACATGTTAAACCCTGAAGCAGAGCAAAAAACAGCTTACATTACTGATGTTTTAGGTACTGAGCCAACAATTGCTGCAACGGATTACATGAAAAACTATGCTGAGCAAGTACGTGCATTTGTACCTGCTGAGTCATACAAAGTACTTGGTACTGATGGTTACGGTCGAAGCGATAGTCGTGAAAACTTACGTCGTCACTTCGAAGTTAATGCTGGTTACGTTGTTGTTGCTGCACTAACTGAACTAGCTAAGCGTGGCGATGTTGAACGTAAAGTTGTAACAGAAGCGATTGCTAAGTTTGATATTGATGTAAACAAAATCAACCCATTATTTGCATAAATCAGTCTCGGTGTTAACACAAGTTAACACCGACTTTTATTGATTAGGAAAATTATTATGTCTGAATTAAAAGAATTTTTACTACCTGATATTGGTGCTGATGCGGCTGATATTACCGATATCTTAGTTGCAGTTGGCGATACTATCGCTGAAGACCAAGATGTATTAACGATTGAAGGTGACAAAGCGTCAATGGACGTACCTTCATCAGTTGCTGGTGTGGTTAAAGAGATCAAAGTAAACGTTGGTGACAGCGTTTCTGAAGGTGATCTAGTATTAATCGTTGAAGTAGCTGGTTCTGCCGCTGCTGAAACACCTGCGGCTGAAGAAGCTCCGGCGGCAGCACCAGCAGAAGCACCAGCGGCGGCTCCAGCTGCAGCGGCAACTGCTGTTAAAGAACTTTGTGTACCAGATATTGGTGGTGATGAAGTTGAAGTAACTGATATCCTAGTTGCTGTTGGTGACACCATTGCTGAAGACCAAGATGTAATCACTGTTGAAGGTGATAAAGCATCAATGGACGTTCCAGCACCATTCGGTGGTGTTGTTAAAGAGATTAAAATCGCAACTGGCGATAAAGTATCTGAAGGTTCTTTAATCTTATTAGTTGAAGCTGAAGGCGAAGCACCTGCTGCTGCACCAGCGGCGTCTGCTGAAGCTCCTAAAGCGGCTGCACCAGCTCCTGCTGCGGCGCCTAAAGCTGCACCAGCAAAAGCTGAAGTTGCTGTAAACAAAGAAATTAAAGCGTCTCCATCAGTTCGTCGTATCGCACGTGAATTCGATTTAGACCTAAACGTAATTGCTGCTTCTGGTCCTAAAGGACGTACAACTAAAGAAGATGTACAAAAATACGTTAAAGGCCAATTACAAGCGGCTAAATCTGGTGGCGCTGGCGGCTTAGCTGTAGCAGCTGCACCTAAAGTTGATTTTGCTAAATTTGGTGAAGTGGAAGTGAAAGAACTTTCTCGCATCCAAAAAATCTCTGGTCCTGCTTTACACCGTAACTGGGTGACTATCCCACACGTTACACAGTTCGATGAAGCGGATATCACTGAGCTAGAAGAGTTCCGTAAAGAGCAAAATGCAATCGCACTTAAACAAGATCTAGGTGTTAAAATTAGCCCGTTAGTATTCATGATGAAAGCGGTAGCTAAAGCATTACAACAGTACCCTAACTTTAACTCTTCACTTTCTGAAGATGGTCAAAGCCTGATCCTGAAGAAATACTTCAACATCGGTATCGCAGTAGACACTCCAAACGGTCTAGTTGTACCAGTGGTTAAAGATGTATTAAACAAAGGTATTTTCGAAATCTGTCGTGATATCGCAGAGATCTCTAAGAAAGCACGTGCTGGTAAATTAACGGCTAAAGATATGCAAGGCGGTAGTATGACTATCTCTAGCCTTGGTGGTATCGGCGGTACGCAATTTACACCTATCGTTAATGCACCTGAAGTAGCTATCTTAGGCGTATCTAAATCAGCGATTAAACCACAATGGAACGGTAAAGAGTTTGAACCTCGTATGATGGTTCCACTTGCACTTTCTTACGACCACCGTGTAATCGATGGTGCGGATGGTGCGCGCTTTATCACTGCTGTTAACAAGCACTTATCTGATTTACGTACATTAATCTTATAAACTTTGTTAACTAGGTCGGCAGTTATGCCGACCATTCATTTACATTCTATTAACATTTGAATAGACTAGAATTCTAATTCGAGTGTTCTTTTTTATAGAGGTCGTCATGAGTAAAGAAATTAAAGCGCAGGTTGTTGTATTAGGTTCAGGCCCAGCTGGATATTCTGCTGCATTCCGTGCTGCAGATTTAGGTCTAGAAACTGTATTAATCGAAAAATACGACACACTTGGTGGTGTTTGTTTAAACGTTGGTTGTATCCCTTCTAAAGCTCTTTTACATGTTTCTAAAGTAATTGAAGAAGCAAAAGCATTATCTGAGCACGGTGTATTATTTGGTGAACCATCTACAGATATCGATAAAATCCGTATCTGGAAAGAAAAAGTAGTTTCACAACTAACTGGTGGCCTTAAAGGCATGGCTAAAATGCGTAAAGTAACAACAGTAAATGGTTTTGGCCGTTTTACTGGTGCTAACACCATTGAAGCAACAAGTAGCGAAGGTGAAGTAACAACTGTTACTTTTGATAACGCAATTATCGCTGCGGGTTCTCGTCCTGTTAAATTACCATTCATTCCACATGATGACCCTCGTGTTTGGGATTCAACAGATGCACTAGAGCTTAAATCAGTGCCTAAACGTTTACTTATCTTAGGCGGTGGTATCATCGGTCTTGAAATGGGTACAGTATACAAATCACTAGGTTCAGATGTTGACGTTGTAGAGTTTGCAGACCAATTAGTACCTGCAGCTGATAAAGATATCGTGCAAGTTTACACTAAGAAAGTGAAGAACAAATTCAACATCATGCTTGAAACTAAAGTGACAGCTGTTGATGCTAAAGAAGATGCGCTATACGTTTCTTTTGAAGGTAAAAACGCACCTGCTGAAGCAAAAGCTTACGATGCAGTATTAGTAGCGGTTGGTCGTGTACCAAACGGTCTATCACTAGATGCTGAAAAAGCAGGTATCACAGTGACTGAACGTGGTTTCATTGAAGTTGATAAGCAAATGCATACTAACGTACCGCATATCCATGCTATCGGTGATATTGTTGGTCAACCTATGTTAGCTCATAAAGGTGTGCATGAAGCGCATGTTGCTGCAGAAGTTATTGCAGGGAAAAAGCATTACTTTGACCCTAAAACAATCCCTTCAATTGCTTACACAGAGCCAGAAATGGCTTGGGTTGGTGTAACTGAGAAAGAAGCAAAAGAACAAGGTCTTAACTTCGAAAAATCAGTATTCCCATGGGCAGCTTCTGGCCGTGCAATCGCATCTGATTGTTCAGATGGTATGACTAAACTGATCTTTGATAAAGATACTCACCGCATTATCGGTGGTTCTGTAGTGGGTACTAACGCTGGTGAATTACTAGGTGAAATTGGCCTAGCAATTGAAATGGGTTGTGATGCAGAAGATATCGCATTAACTATCCATGCTCATCCAACACTACATGAGTCTGTTGGTCTAGCTGCTGAGATTTATGAAGGTTCAATTACTGATTTACCAAATGCTAAAGCGGTAAAACGTAAGTAATTAGATACTTCATCTATTATTTTAAAAGGCAACGCATAGCGTTGCCTTTTTTGTTTATATCGAAGTACTCATTTCCTACCGTCTAGAAAACATGTATTACCTTTCAGATTAAATATTTTCCAATCTAATTAATGCCAATAGAAAAGCAAATAAAGTGCAACGCTTTATCCTGCATTGGTTTTTCCATAGTTGTTTCATTCATGAAATATTAAGCTATAAACTAAGATTTAATGGGAAAACTTTATATTGGCTTGAATTAAAAAGGAGCTCGTCAATTATTAATTAACAATTAATGAAATTTATTTTCCTTTCAGCCGCTCTACTAAAGCGACGTCTAATTAACAAAAAATAAAGTATTTCTTATTTGCATGTTTTATAAACTATCCTATAGTTAATTTTACTGATGTTATTTTTATCAAATTATGATTGCGCATGAATGTGTTTGTGTTTTTACCTTAATTTGATAATATGATTCTGATTAAATATAAGAGACTACCAAAGTAGTCCGCAAATAAAATAAAAAATCGCCTATCCACTGGAACTGGCATTATTATTAAAAATTAAAAAATGGGTACTACTATGTTAGAAAAAAGTTTAGTTGTGGGTGAATTCCACATTGATACGAGTCAAAACAGTTTGATTCACGGTAACCGTAAAGTGTACTTAGGTCCTTTACGTACCTCTCTTTTACATTTCTTATGCAAAAACGTTAATACAGTTGTAACACGTGAAGACCTTGCTCAACACGTTTGGGGTCGTCTAGTGACTGACCATACTATTAACCAACATATCTCTCAACTACGTAAAAGCGTAGGAACATTAAGCCTTCACGGCCTTAATATTTCTACGATTCCAAAACGTGGTTATATTGCTCGTATGGAAGGCCTGACTGTTTCTGACAATGCAGTGTCTCCAATTGCGCAGGGTGAAAGCACTGCGAATGCTATCACTAGCATGAAAGTACTGATTGTTGAAGGTGCAGCAGAAGGCCGTATTCAACTTATCGAGCAATTAGAAGCATTAAACGTTTCCTACGTTGAAGGTGTTGCTACAACACTAGAAGCTGAGCGTTCAATTGCACTACAAGACTTCGATTTAATTATCGTTGATGCACTATTACCTGATTACTCTGGTCTTGAATTAATTAAAGCAATTCGTACTGGACAAACATCTGCAGCTGCAGACATCAGTATCTTAAACTCTCATCACGATGTACAACGTGAACTATTAGGCCTAAACAGCTTATTAGATGTACAAGGTTTATTATTAAAACCATTTGAGTCAAACCGTTTGAAACAGATGTTAATGGTAGCAAGCAAATCAAATGTACTACTAAAACCACAAGCAGCTTATGAATTAGTACCAACTAATGTTGTATCTGCGGATTTTAAGGTAGCAGTTAACAGTTAATTTTACTGCTTACATTTAAAACCATAAAAACCCTTACTCACCAAGTAAGGGTTTTTTTATGCCTTGAATTTATAATACTCGATTATATTATACCAATTGTATTAAATAACTGATCTAAATTTTGCGCCGGAAAAATGGCTTAGTTTGAGGCGTAAGTTGATGTAAATGGTTGTTACCTATACGAAACTTACAACGAAAAAATAAGTTGTTTTAACAAGTAAAATAGATCAGTTACTTAC
>NZ_QOCB01000129.1 GCF_003318165.1 Psychromonas sp. B3M02 | reverse complement strand
CAATATCTACATATTAAATGGATTAAATATTATGAAAACTGTTAAAGCGATTACGCTAATACTGAGTAGTGTAATCTTGGGTGCTTGTACTGCAGAAACACAAATCATTCCACAAGAAGTAAAAATAGAACAATTGCAACATAACTGGAAATTAACTCATGTTGATAATATTCAGTTAGCCACAGTGATCAATAGTACACTTACTATCGACCCACAAAACAAAAGTACCGGTAACCTAGGCTGTAACAACTTCATTGGTAAAGCAGAATTTAGTGATAATCAACTACGTATTACTGATATGGCTAACACTCGTAAGATGTGTGATGAACTAAAAAATGGCGTTGAGATGGATGTCACCAGTGTACTGAGTGATTGGTCAAATGTGATGGTTGATCAAGACTCTTTAATTATTGGTAATAATAAACACTCTTTAACTTACCAATTACTTAAAACAGTTAATTAATTGATGCTGTAAGCCGGTTGTTTACTAAACAGTCGGCTATCATTTCATACCCTAAACACCTTTCCTCTACAGACTTTCTATCAAGTAACGGTGACCTTAATCACATTTTTTTACTAAGAAACGCATACAGTTCATCAATCTCTAAAACTGCCACCTTGAATAACAAATACGTCATAAAAATATGCTAATTTTTAGACCACATTGATAAATCGAATTTTTAAAACCGTACTTTTTTAAAACCGTACAATGAGGAGCCCGAAAATGAGCAATATACATCAACTTAATAACTTACCTAAACAAGACACAATTAATCTAATCGCATCTTATAAAGTCGACTTTGAAAGCGATTATTTTGATTACCACCAATTATTAGAAAAGTTACAAGAGGTTATCTTACGTGGTCACTTTATGGATCAAGAGGACAACGCAGCTTGGATGAGTCACCGAGGTAATGATTACCTCTCTAACCCAAAATTATTTGCGCATGCGCCTTTAACTTATTTATGTGCATTTCTCAGTGAAATATTTAAAAAGAAAAGCTTAACTGAGATTGAAAAAAGCGTTGCTCCTATTGTTTTTAATGAGGTATTAACACGCTTAAATGACTTTAAGTAACTAAATAGCAAACATAACACAAGGCTAAGTAAACAAAATAATAAGGCAATATCATGGATTTTATGCCAACTTGATTTGTGCTTAATCTGGTTTGTATTACACTAGATTTTTAGCTGTTATTTAAAGAGTAAACATGGATTCAATCACTCAAATAGCGTTAGGTACTAGTGTTGCAGGTTTAGTCGGTATCAAGCCCTTTGGGCGTAAAGCGTTAATCGCAGGAGCCCTACTAGGCACTCTTCCAGATTTAGATGTATTATTAAATTACCAAACAGCTATTCAAGATTTCACCTTTCACCGCGGCTTTAGTCATTCTCTATTTGTATTAACTGCGCTCAGCCTACTTATTTATTGGTTAGCGCTTTTAATAAGGCCCACTTTATCTGAACATAAAAAATCTTTATTTCTCGTCATTTTTCTCCCATTAATAACACACCCATTATTGGATGCGTTTACCACTTATGGCACTCAGTTATTATGGCCAATCAATATTCCGCCTGTTAATTGGTCCAGTATCTTTATTATTGACCCTTTATACACCCTGCCACTTCTATTTGGGATTATCGGCTTATGGCTTAACTTTCGGTCTCCTAAATGGCAGAAAATTAACGCCTTTATGTTACTAGTGAGCAGCTTGTACTTAATACAAGGACAGGTACAACGATTGCAAATTAACAGCCAGTTAGAGCAAGATCCAATTGCACAGAATGGTCAGGTCTTCATTTCACCAACCCCCTTTAATACATTAATATGGCGTGTCCTGAGTTACCAAGAAGACCGCTTTTACGTTAGCTTTACTCATGCTTTTAATCAACAACCACTAACTTGGCAAGCTTTTGATACTGGACGTGAATTATTAAATGGCTTTAACTCTGATGAATTACAACGTTTAGAATGGTTTAGTAGCGGTTTACTGCAATTTACTAAACAGGAAAGTCAGTTGATTGCAACGGACCTACGTGTGGGGTTAACGCTTTATTATCCTTTTTCCTTTAGCTTGGCTGAGGATGAAGCGCAATGGCAACCGGTGATATCACAGAAAATGGCCGAGCCTGAAATTAACTGGTCTAAGTTGTCAGAGCTCATTCACTTTTAGAGTAATTAGCTAACGCTATAATGTATCAACATACTGTTTGATTTCAGAGATGAACTCTTCGCCATATTTATCTAACTTAATATGGCCTACACCTGTAATGGACAGGAATTGTGAGTCATTAGTTGGCATCATTTCACTCATTTCTGACAGTGAGACATCACTGAATATCACATAAGGAGGCAAGTTCTCTTGATCAGCTATCTGCTTACGTAGATGGCGTAATTTAGCAAATAACTTACTATCTGCATTTGCTGACACACTACGGCGCTTCTGTTTTGCTGTGGCTTTCACTAATTGTAAGCGTGGTACTGCTAGCATTAAGGCTTGTTCAGACTTTAATACGGTACGAGCAGCTTCGGTTAACTGCAGTGCAGAGCCTCGTGTTAAGTTTTGCATCAGCAAACCACAGTGGATTAATTGTCTGGCGATACTAAACCAATGCTCAGTGGACTTATCTTTACCAATACCAAAGGTTGATAACTGATCATGCCCTAGGCTTTTCACTCTTGCTGTCTGCGCACCACGTAATACTTCAACAACATGCGTAATACCAAAGTGTTGCCCAGTACGATAAACACAAGATAATATTTTTTGTGCATCCACAGTCGCATCGTAACTTTGCGGAGGATCTAAGCAAATATCGCAGTTACCACAGGCTTTAGGACTGTACTCACCAAAGTAGTTTAATACCACTCGACGGCGACAGGTTTGCGCTTCAGCAAAGGCCACCATGGTATTAAGTTTATGTAACTCAATACGTAACTGTTCTTGATTCGGGTTTTTCTCTAAGAGGCTACGAATACGCGCAGGATCGGCAGGATCATAAAATAACATTGCCTGTGCAGGTAAACCATCTCGTCCAGCACGTCCTGTCTCTTGATAATATGATTCGATATTTTTTGGGATCTCATAATGCACCACAAAACGTACATTCGGTTTATCAATTCCCATCCCAAAGGCTACCGTTGCGACAACAATCTCTACTTCATCTTTAATAAACAGATCTTGCACATGCTGACGCTCTTCTAGGGGTAGTCCGGCATGATAACAACGAGAGTTAAGCCCTTTTGCAGCGAGTTTACCAGCAATCTCTTCCGTACGTTTACGACTAGTACAATAGATAATGCCACTTTCATCTTTATGCTGGTCTAAATAATTAAACAGCTGCGTTAATGGGCGATATTTTTCAATCAGCAAGTATTCAATATTAGGGCGATCAAAACTGCGGATTTCAATTAATGGATCTTGTAGTTGTAAGCGCTGTAAAATATCTTGTTGAGTGGCATGATCCGCCGTTGCAGTTAAAGCAACTAAAGGCGTGTTGGGAAAGTATTCTTTAAGGTGGCCTAACTGTGCATATTCAGGCCTAAAGTCGTGTCCCCAAGAAGAGATACAATGCGCTTCATCCACTGCAAAAAGGTTGATCGGTAAATGTTGCAGTCGCGCAATAAAGTCTTGACGTAATAAACGCTCAGGAGCCACATATAAAAGCTTTAAACGGCCCTGGTGTAAGGCGTTAATTATCTCATTCTGTTCTTGATAAGAGAGTGTAGAGTTCAGGTAAGCAGCAGCAACACCACAAGCTTGTAGGGTATCAACCTGGTCCTTCATCAAAGAGATTAATGGAGAGATAACAATACAAATACCTTCGCGTACTAAGGCTGGTATCTGAAAGCATAAACTTTTACCGCCACCAGTAGGCATTACAACTAATGCATCACGCCCTGTGATCAGTTCATTGATAACCGTTTCTTGACCATCTCTAAATTGATTGTAGCCGAAGACATCTAACAAGACGTTTTGTGCAGGACTAGTCATACTCTGACTCAAAATATAGCAACCTATTGATCATCTAAGCGGGTAAAAGGGCAAACATTGTAAATCAGTGGCATAAATATTTCAGCTTAAATTTGCTGTTTACAGGCGATTAAAACGCTCAGCAAATTCTTCTACTTTTTGCCAATCCGTTAATTCCATATCCTGTGTTTTATCGGTACTGCCACCTGTCA
The DNA here is from genome assembly GCF_003318165.1 of Psychromonas sp. B3M02. Taxonomy (GTDB): domain Bacteria; phylum Pseudomonadota; class Gammaproteobacteria; order Enterobacterales; family Psychromonadaceae; genus Psychromonas. The sequence continues at coordinate 31,130 of NZ_QOCB01000129.1, read as the reverse complement.
TTTTCATGATCAATTGAATCAGTAATGTCTGCCACCAATTATAACGAGAATACAATAAAGCCCCTGCAAACACGGCTTTGTGTTGTGGTTGCCACCTTGATAATTGCTCAAATTTTTTCATATAAGCATTATTTTCAGGTACTGCTTTTTCAGGTTTACGCGCGGTTAAACACACCACAAAAAATGCATTTTGTAACCCCTCTAATTGTTGTTGGTGCTGATTAACAAAGTTAATCATATTCTTTCTAAAATTACCGTAACGAATAGACGCGCCAACTAATACCTTGTTATATAAAGTAAAATCAATAGTTGGATTATCATCAATGTTGACCACAGTAACGTCACCTTCAATGGACTGTTTAATTCGTTCAATGATTTTAAGTGTTTGTCCGTCCACAGAGGAATAGATAATTAATGTGTTGATCGGTGTTTGAATAGTAGACATAGATTAATTTTTCCAAAAAACAGGTGTGAATAACACGAGTAAAGTAAAGACCTCTAATCGACCAAATAACATAGCAATGATCATGATCCATTTAGACGCATCACTGACATCATTAAAGTGTAATGCCACATCACCTAAACCCGGGCCTAAGTTATTTAACATAGCCGCCACCGAAGAAAAGGCGCTTAACTCATCCATTCCGGTCATTAACAAAGCTAACATACAAATAATAAAGACTAACGCATAGGTGGAAAAGAATCCCCACACTGCTTCGACCACACGGTCTGGTAAGGCTTTATTACCTAACTTAATTTTATAAACAGCTTTAGGGTGCACAAGACGCTTTAATTCACGTTGCCCTTGTAGGTTTAGTAACAAGACACGGATCACTTTCAATCCACCACCCGTTGAACCTGCACATCCGCCAATAAAGCTAGAGAAAATCAATAACACAGGTAAAAACAACGGCCAGTCAGAAAAGGAAGTGGTGGTGAATCCCGCCGTTGTTGAGATAGAAACGGCTTGAAATAACGCATGAGAAAAAGTGGTTTCAATGGTGCTATAAATATCATTGCCCATTAACACCCAAAAACATATACCAGTTAAGAAAATTTGGATAAAAATAAAGGCACGCACTTCTGGGTCTTTCCGATATACACGTAGGCTAAACTCTTTGGCCGAAAAAGCGGTAAAATGCAAGGCATAGTTAATACCAGAGATAATCAAGAACACCACTGTGATCATATTAATCACATCACTATCAAAATGTCCCATACTGGAATCATAGGTAGAAAATCCACCAATCGATACCGTCGAAAAACTATGTCCCAGAGCATCAAACAGGGTCATTCCTGCGAGCCAAAACGCCAACATACACGCCACTGTTAAACATAAATAGACATACCATAACGCTTTTGCTGTTTCTGCAATACGCGGTGTCATTTTTGAGTCTTTAACCGGCCCAGGTGTTTCAGCGCGGTATAACTGCATACCACCAATACCTAACATTGGCAGTACCGCGACCGCTAATACAATGATCCCCATACCACCAAACCATTGCAGCATTTGTCGATAAAAAAGAATCGACTTAGGCAAGTCATTGAGTTCAGCAATAGTTGTGGCACCAGTAGTCGTTAAGCCTGAAAATGACTCAAAAAAGGCGGTAGCCAAATTCATATCAACGCTGGAACTCATCAAGAAAGGGATCGCCCCCACACTGCCTAGCGTTGCCCAAAACAGCACAACAATTAAAAAACCTTCTCGGGCCTTTAACTCACTTTTATGGCGTCGGTTTGGTAACCAAAAAACTAAAGCAATCACTAAAGTCACAAATAAAGCGGCTAAAAAGTCATTACCGCCACCATCTTGATAGATGTAAGCGATAAAAACAGGTGGTAGCATGGTTAAGCTAAATAACCCAATCAGCATACCTACAATTCGGATAATTGAACGAATTGCCACTAGTTAACCCAATTCATTTGTTGCGCTGTTAATTTTTTTTGCAATGACTTGTCCCTGCATCAATGATTGTAATTTTTGTTTAAATAAAGCAACCTGCTCTCTATCCACTTCTATTAATGCTTGTACTGATTGTTGGTAATCAACGTCAATAAGGCGTCCTGAATGTGTTGTCAGTATATGCTCTAAAGTTGCCATTTGCGCATAATTACATTGTAACTGAAATTGCTCAAAAAAACGCTTTTCTGTTGTTGGCATCTCCGGACATAATTGCTGCAAACCATTACTATACGCACGAACCAATCCACCAGTTCCTAATTTAATGCCACCAGAGTACCTAACCACCACGGCCACCATTTCACCGACATTAGTACCTTGCAATACCGCTAAAATAGGCTTACCAGCTGTGCCTTTAGGCTCACCATCATCACTGCAGCCCATATTTACACTGTCTTTGGGGCTGCCACCAATAAATCCCCAACAGTGATGACGAGCATCTTTGTGTTCAGCTTTAATCTCAGCAAGAAACTGCATCGCTTCTGCTTTGCCTTTAGCCGGTTGTAAAAACGTCAGAAAGCGACTTTTTTTAATCTCTTCCTGAAAAAATACCGCTTCTTTTAAAATTAGATAGGGTTTATTCACCTTGAACCAACAACCCTTGTTGATGCCAAGCGATAAAACCACCTGCCACAGAATAAACCTGTTGATAGCCCATATTCTGTAAAGAGGCAGCTGCTAACACACTTCGCGCACCGGAGCGGCATATTAGATAGATAGGTAATTGAGCAGCAGAAGGCAAATCACTAATCAAAGCTTGGTATGCAGGCAAAGTAGATAATTGCATCTCTAATACACCACGCGGTATGCACTCACTGCCTACTGGGTAGCCTGCAGCAGTTTCATCCGGCTCTCTAATATCAATAAATAACAAAGGCGTTTTATTGTGTAAATACTGATTAACTGTCGCACAATCGACTTCATTGACTTCAGCGCGTAACGACGCCACTAATGCTTTTCCATCTAATAACATACTCTTTCCTAATGGTCGGATAAACACGCTAACAACTGCTGTGCTGCATCTATTGTAAAACTTTTTCTATCAAGCTGCCTAATAAACACCTCAATCACTTTTTGATCAAAGGGTTCGATGCTTTGCTCAGTTAATTGTATTTTACTCGCTGATATCAAATCCGCATTACTTTGTTGAAAGTCAGCCACTAATAGCGATAACACACAATGATAACGTAATCGCGTCTCACTTAAATGGGCACTGAGCACTTTTAAATACGATAAATGGCTTATTTCGATAAAATCACCCTTAATACGAAGCATATTAACACTTTGTAAATGCACTAATAACAGGTTAACTCTCTCGACTAAAGGTTGTGATGCTGGCGCTAAAAAATATTCCGCTTCAACATAAGGTAATAACCTCGCAAGCAAGGGCTCTATAGCATCACGAAGAAGTTGATTATTCTTATTACTCAGTTTAATTAATACAAAACTCAGCAATGAAGGTAATGCAAATAGATGCACTATAGTATTGCGGTAATAAGTCAAATGGGCGCTTTGTGCTGTATCACAACTGATCACATGCTGAGACTCTGAGAATTTATTAAGGGAAAAAGCTTGTTGATAAACGTGCTCAGCTTGCTCCTTTGGGTAAGTCATTAACCTATTATCTGATAACCAACCTAATAATTGTTGATGCAAAGCGATCAAGGTTAACAAACGCTGTTTACCAAGTTGATGGTGTGTACTGGCTAACAAGATGGCAGCACATAAAGGCAGAGCATTCACCGCAGTGGCTTGGTTGATCCCTTGCATCACCTGTGTAGCAATCTGGTTAACCTGCTGCGCTACTTGCCCCTCACTTAATTTTTCCTCTCGCCAAGTAGGCACTTGTTGCTCAAAGTAATGCTTCAAATTAATCGGCTCACCAAAATTCACAAACGCGCGTCCAAAATTACCTAGTTTTTTAACTATTCCTATCACTTGCCATGCGTTTTCTTGCTTTTTGTGTTGCCCTGACAACTCCTTCATGTAAGTACTCACTTCCATGATATGGTCATAACCTATATAGATTGGGACAATCACCACATTACGTTGAGGTTGCGAGAGAAAAGTATCAATACTCATCGCCAATAACCCCGTTTTAGGCGGTAATAACCGCCCTGTTCGGCTACGTCCACCTTCAGTGAAGAACTCAATGGGGTAACCCTGCTTAAATAACATAGCAAAGTAGGCTTTGAATACTTTTCCGTACAAAGGATTATCTTTAAAAGTACGGCGTAAGAAAAATGCACCAGAGCGTCTAAAAATACCACCAGCAGGAAAAAAGTTAAGATTCACTCCGGCTGCAATATGCGGAGGCATTAAACCTTCTTCAAATAATAGATATGAAAGTAAGAGGTAATCCATATGACTTCGGTGACAAGGCATATATACGATTTCCGCTCCACTTTGAGTCGCAGCCCTCACTGCTTGTGCATTATTAACTTCAATACCTTGATAGATACCATTCCACACACGACCTAACACAATCCGAAAAAAGCGTAAAAGTCGATAGGAAAACTGACTGCTTATTTCTTGTAAATAAGCTTCGCACTGCTCAGAGACTTGTGTTTCTGGCATCCCTGTATTAGCACTGTATTGTTGAATATCTTGTTGTAACTGTTCACTTTCAAGCACTTGCTTAATGATTTTTTTGCGTTTAGGGATCGCAGGGCCACGCGTCGATCTATGTTGTGCTCTGAAATAATGTAACGCAACCCTAGCTAACTGGTAGGCTTGTTGTTTACTATCAGTATTTCTATGATCTTTTATTAACGCACTTACTGAAATTGGAGGGTTAAAGCGTATTAAGTGATCACGTCCGGCCACCATCATCAAACAGGCTTTATGCCAACGGCTAATGTTAGTGTGTCCTGAAAAGGCTTGTCTAGATGTTTGTTTGCCTGGGTTTCTTCCCCAGAAAAAGGTCACAGGCACAAGTTGTACTGCTAAATCATTATCTGCACGATATAAGCTGAATAACTGTTGGTATTGATTAAGGTAATTGCTTTGCTGTTGTTTTAGCTCGGCCTTTTTAAACCAATAATTATCATGTAAATAGATCACAGCAGAGAGCACTTGATCCGCTATAGTAATTATTTGGAATGGATCCGGTAACGCTGTTTGCTGACAAGCTTTTTGCAATGCGAGTAAATCACTACTGCTATTTTGTTCCAAGACATAGATAATTGGACGCGAAGCATCTATTCCTAATGTACTTAATGGGTTGTTCGGCACCACCTTACTGCTGACCCAAAAACGATTGCTTATCTTCGACCAAATAGTCCCTTTGGCTAACACATACTTTCCTTGTACCCTTAATCTATTATCCAACCAGTTTAACACACCCAAATAATGCGTATAGACAGGTGAACTAGTTCTGCGATAAGCAACAAATCAATCATAGTAATGCACAGCTAAATGATGACCCAGGCCAGTCTATTTGTTAAAGTACTCAACAATAATTTATGCACATGAGTTCTCTTAGTAAAGCTAAAAAGTAGCAGATTTAAAGACGCAGTTTAGCGCTAAATCCATTGACTCTGACCCTATACATTTGCATAAAATATCCTGTTTTATCAATTTCACTCGTTAGGATTTAAATATGGCGGATAAGCCAGCGTTTACCAAACAAAAAAATAACACCATGAACTCACCTATTAAAACCGTGCCCCACTCCTTTGAGGCAGAACAAGCAGTGATCGGTGGTTTATTATTAGATAACGATACTTGGTCTGATGTATCCGAACGTGTTGTAGACCGTGACTTCTACACACGCGCACACCGCCTGATCTTCTCAACCATTGAAAAACTCAGTAGTGATGATATCCCTGTGGATATCGTTACCTTATCTGAAAAGCTAGAAAATACGCAGGAGTTAGAAGGCATAGGTGGCATTGCCTACCTTGCTGAACTATTACAGAACACTCCTAGTGCAGCTAATATTAACAACTATGCGGATATCGTGCGTGAACGAGCCATTGTCCGAGAGTTAATTGGTGTTGCTAATGATATTGCGGAAGCGGGCTATGATACAGAAGGACGAAATAGTTCAGAGCTATTAGACTTTGCCGAAACTAAAGTATTCCAGATAGCAGAAGCGCGTAATAACCAAAATGAAGGTCCACAAGCGATCAAAGATATCTTGAAAGAGACGGTCGCTAAAATTGATGATTTATGTAAAAACCCGCGTGATGGTATTACAGGTTTATCATCGGGTTATAACGATTTAGACCAAATGACCACAGGTTTCCAACCTGGTGACTTGATCATCGTTGCCGCACGTCCATCTATGGGTAAAACCACCTTTGCTATGAACTTAGCTGAACATGCTGCATTAAATGCAGATAAACCAACAATCATCTTCTCACTTGAGATGCCAGCGGATCAGATCATGAACCGTATGTTGGCGTCACTAGGTCGCATCGACCAAGGTAAAATCCGTACTGGTCAACTGGATGAAAATGACTGGGCTTCCCTCTCTTCTACTATGTCTATTTTATTAGATCGCGGTAAAATGTTCATTGATGATAGCTCTGGTTTAACACCTACTGAACTACGTTCGCGTGCACGTCGTATTGCCCGTGATAACGGTGGTGTCAGCATGATCATGGTCGATTACCTGCAATTAATGCGTGTACCTTCATTAAGTGAAAACCGTACCCTAGAGATCTCGGAAATATCGCGCTCTTTGAAAGCCTTAGCCAAAGAGTTGCGTTGTCCAGTTATTGCCCTTTCACAGCTAAACCGTGGTCTAGAGCAACGTGCCGATAAACGCCCAATTAACTCAGATTTACGTGAATCAGGCGCAATTGAGCAGGATGCCGATTTAATCATGTTTATCTACCGTGATGAGGTTTATCACGAAGACAGTGAACATAAAGGCATTGCTGAAATCATCATAGGTAAACAACGTAATGGTCCAATCGGTAAAGTACGTTTAACCTTCCAAGGTCGTTACTCACGCTTTGATGATTACACCGGAACCGCCTATCACGGCGAAGAGTGATCCTTATCAATCCCCTTTAACTCAATCCAGTGTATAACTGGGTTAAAGATAAAGGGGTTAATCATGAAGATAGGCAAGCTTAAACAACTATTCAACCGAACCAATCGCTCCTTAAGCTTGTACCGTTTTTCCTTACCTTTTGAACAAGCAATTAACTTTAAAGGTCAGCGACTGACTCAGCGCCAAGGTTTGTGGTTGGTTCAGCGTACTGCGGATAAAAATATCAGAATAGGTGAAGTGGCTCCTCTACCAGGATTTAGCCACGAAACATTAGAGGAATGTACAACTTCTCTATTGTCTTTATTAAATACCACCAGCATCAATCAACACCAAGTCGAACTATTATCTTTTTTTCCAAGTATACAATTTGCCTTGCATTGTTTACTACAGGCTACGCCATATACAACAGCTGAACACCATAGCACGACGCAAAGTGTCCCATTATTACAAGGCGATCCGACTCAGATCATCCAACGTTATCAGTCCTTAAATCAACCAGATATCATTAAACTAAAAGTAGCAAGATTGGCGGTCAAAACAGAGGTCAAACTGGTTAAACAGTTAATCAAACTAAACCCAATACTGCGCGTTAGGTTAGATGCCAATCAACAATGGACAACACAGCAATACAGTGAGTTTATCTCTTCAATAGATAAACAACACATTGATTATATTGAAGAACCAACCAATTCAATGGCCAATAACATGGCTATTGCACAACAGTATGATAGCCACTTAGCATTAGATGAAAGCTTGCTTAAAACAATAAAAATCCCAACAGAAAACTGCATTAAGGCACTCGTTATCAAACCTAGTTTAATAGGCGATCCACAACGTATTAGCCACTTATTAACGCAAGCACAACAGCAAAAACTACAAATCAGTATCAGCTCCAGTTTTGAATCGCCTATTGCACTGAATCAACTCCATCACTTGGCAAATCACTGGCAACAAGATAAGCAAGTTAAACTCTCATTAGGTTTAGATACAAGGCAAGCCTTTACACTTAAAATTCGGGATAGAAAGCTGGATGAAGTTTCTCAACTTGAGTCTTATTTAAAAGAGGCTGAGCAATTATGCTAATCACTGAAAACCACTGCCCTGTGCGCTTTCAAGCGATAAATCACGGGCAAACCATCGCAATACAGGATGATCAACAGCAGATAAGTTATCAACAACTAGATATCCAATTAACTCACTTAGCAGAACAACTCAGCAAACAGGTAACCGACTCTGAACCTTCAACCCCTATCAGATTGGTGTGTATTGCTAACAATGACATACCATTATTGCTGCTACAGCTTGTATGTGTGCGTCTCGGTTGGTTATTTTGTCCACTTAATCCAAGCTTTACTGAGTCAGAAATACAGCTGCGCTTAAATATATTAAATAGTCCTTACTGCTGGGTAGAAGATAATTCTCGGCACCATCTATTAAATTCCCTTAATATTGACTTGAGTTTTTGCAAAAAAAACATAAAGCCATTAAGCCCCTTAAAGATTAACCCTTTACAGCCCACTAATATCATTTTCACTTCAGGTAGCAGTGGTTTCCCTAAAGCCATTGTGCACCATTATCGCAATCATTATTTTAGTGCGTTGGGTTCGCAATCATCTATTTCACTTCAGATTCGTGATCGCAACTTACTGTCGCTACCGCTTTATCATATAAGTGGTTATGCTACCGTTATGCGCACTATAATTGCAGGGGCAACGCTAGATTTAAGCAACAAAGATCTTAGCTATCCGCTGTTATCTAGCAGAAAGATAACTCACCTTTCCTTGGTCTCCACTCAGTTAATACGACTATTAAAAGATCCTCATTTCTCTGCTCAAGGCTGCACACTTAAACACATTTTATTAGGGGGCAGTGCTTTTTCGGTGTCGCTATTAACCGCCCTAGCTGTACTAGGTTTTACCTACCATCTCAGTTATGGCTGTACTGAAATGGCTTCACAAGTAGCGACATCTACTAATAATAACCAGTTAATTGTATTGCCCTATCGAGAAGTTAAAATACACAACGAACAAATCTACTTTCGAGGAGCCACACGCTTTATTGGCTATTTTCGAGATAATAAATTAATCAAGATAGACCCTAAACGCTGGGTAAGCAGTGGTGATTGTGGGCTACTTAAAGGTGATCAATTAATTATTTCAGGTAGGAAAGATAGGCAATTTATTAGTGGCGGTGAGAATATTCAACCGGAAGAGATTGAAGCACTCTGTTTACAAGTACCCTACGTGGAAAAAGCCTATATTGTGCCAATTAAAGATGCACAATATGGACAAAGAATGGCAGTATTTATAGCCTTTTCTGATGCTAATCTAATCCACTTTGAGCAATACTGCGAACAATTAAAGCAGTATCTCAAGCAACATCTAACACGCTTTAAGCAGCCTGACCATTACCTTGCTTGGCCAAGTTCAGAATGCAGCCACAGGCTCAAAGTGCCTAAAGCTGAATTTATAAAAGTACTCACAACACAGGGTTTAATTATTTAAACCACGTTTAATTGATTGCTCATAAACGATTTGCTCGGCATCTTTAATTAATTCCGATAAAGCATGATGATTTGTACTTTTATATTCGATAATCCCCGTATCAACAATCAAACGATAATCCACCTTTGATTGCATATTAAATGTTTGAATTGCATCATCTAAACGCAGAAATTTCCCAGGATCAAGGATTTGATATTCACTGTCATTCATTAACACTACAAATTCATCATTACCCGTACGAGCGATAATATCTGTTTCACGGAAAGTCTCTTTTAAAATATCAGCAAAACCAACGATTAGGTTTTGACTCGCTTGTTCACCATATTCAGCACTTGTTTTATTGAGCCCTACAATATTTAAATACAAAGCAAAAAAGGGCTTTTTAGCACGTTCAGCCAATCTAAAGTAGTTTTCACCCGCATTAAGCAGTCCACGGTAATTCAATACACCAGTCAATTCATCGGTCAGCATTAACGCATGGTTTCTATCTAATAATAACTTGTTAATAGTAATGTCATTAGTGAGCTCCACGACACCTTGTATCTTTTTATCAACCGTATAATAAGGGTGGTAACTCACCTCATAGGTTAAGGCTTCACCTTGCTCATTATGTTTAATAATTTCAACCCGTTGTGTGTTTTTTAGTATTCTACTTTTATGTAATGCACAAACACTAGTGTGGCACTCCATACAACTAAATACAGCTTCACATTCACTACTTAAAAACTCAGTAACTTTGCCTCCATTAATTGCCCTTAATGCCTTATTAACGAAAGTCACGTGCCCTTCTAAATTAAAGATCCTTACTCCAAAAGGTAAAATATCCATAAACTGAGATTGATCAAATAACGAGGATTTTAATTGTTTATTAAGTAACTTATATCGGGTTATATCATTGATATAACCAACAAAACCCTGTTTAGGCATACCTCTTTCTGCCATAGCAAAACAATACATTTTATAGGTAAGGTCTTCATCTCCTTTAATCTGATCCGACTCGATGGCGAGATAACCATCGGCATCTTCGACATCTGACATTGAGACCTTAAAGTCTTCGATTTTATGGTCATAACTAGCATCACGGCGAAATAACTTCTGCTTACTCACAGAGAAGAATTCGTGAAATGCCGTGTTAGTACCACAATATTGATTATTGTTATTTTTCAGATAAATAGGGAAAGGTAACGCATCTAAAAAACGCTGAAATGAAGCTTTAATTTCGTATAAATGATTCGATTTCCGCAATATATACAGGAAAATAACCAGTAACAATAAAGCCAACATAACCGTAATCACATTAAATTCTGTAGTGGAGATATACAACTTCAAAGTTGGCGTAAACGTCATCACGCCACCAACATGATAACCATATACATTACTGATCGGCATAAAGACCGCAACACCGTTACGTCCATTAATGGATGTATTAAAGGAGAATTTTTTCAACTGTAATAATTTAGCGCGTTGATCGGCATTAAAGCTCTGTTTTAATTTTTCTAGGTCATTAGCCGATAAGGTTGCTTTATCAGTATTTTCATGACGTTGATTCAAGCTAATTAAAAAGCTCTTCGATAAAGGGGTATTTTGATACACATTATTTTTTTGTGTTAACGCTAATAGAGGTCGTTTAGCCCATAGGTATTGCGACTTAACTTCACTACCATCGGCTAAATAGTTTTGTATTTTAGCTAATGGCAGCGACAGTTCCACAATGGCAATAAATTCATTCGCTCGATTAAATACCGGGAAAAAATAACGGTATACGTAACGTCCTGCTTTTAAAGATAAACCAAAAGAAGGTTTATGATTTTCAATCACATTTTCTAAGCCAATTCTATTATTCGCTTTTGTCTCAGTATTAGGTCCCTGCTTATCAAAATGAAGTAATAACCGACTATTAGTTAAGTAAATTTGTTGAGAGGGAAATTTTTTACTACTGATATCAAACTGAGGTTGTAAATGTTGTGCAAGTACTTGGTTTATTCTTTGCAAGTTTTCGGGTGAATCTTGTACCTTATTGGCTTGATCCAACAGTGTAATAATGGCTGGGTCACTGTATTGTAATTCGAATAACAGTGTTGCGTTAGATTTAGCTTGAGCCAGTGTCGATGTGAAGCTGTTATATACTGTTCTTTCAACTAATTTGCGTTGTTGTCTTTGGCTTTCATCGTCTGACATAATGATAAAAATAGCAACAATTAGCGCCATCATTGTGCTAACAAAAATAAAATCAAAAAAGTAAAAACGCTTTGCTCTCAACATTTTAAACCTAAATAATTAAAATAAAATGGGGTATATACTAACGTACTTAAAATTTTCTGCTACCAAATAGTCATTTGGAGTAATAATCGGTAGAATAAACCCTCCTGAAAATAGAGAGTAATTTATGGAAGCATACACTTTAAAACCGAGTTTTTTTCACCCTCGATATTGGTTATCTTGGGTAGGCATTTCAGCTTTATTTTTATCTTCATTACTCCCTTATTCTACCCTGCTTAAATTAGGCAAGTTTTTAGGTCGTATAGCGATTCCGTTTGCGAAACAGCGTTTCCATACTGCACGTCGTAATCTTGAACTCTGTTTTCCAGATCTAAGCGAAGAAGAGATTGATGCCAAGGTGAAAGCCAATTTTGAAAATACGGGTATCGCTTTATTTGAAATGGGCATGGCATGGTTTTGGCCGACTTGGCGAGTGCGCGGCCTGATAAGCGTACGTGGATTAGATAATCTTGAACATGCAATGCGACAAGATCAAGGAGTTATCTTTTTAGGCGCGCATTTTTTAACCTTAGAAATGGGAGCCCGAGCATTAGGACTGGTACATCCATGTTATCCAGTTTATAGAAAAAACAGCAATCAAGTATTAGATTATTGGTTTTATCGAGGTAGAAGTCGTGAACATAAAGCGATGTTAGATCGTAAAGACTTCAAAGCCATGTTACGCGTATTAAAAACGGGTCAATCATTATGGTACGCACCCGATCATGACTACGGAAGACATAAAAGTAGTGTCTTTGCGCCGTTTTTTAATGTAGAAAAAGCCAATACAGTTTCAGGTACCAGTACTTTAGCTCGTGTCAAAAATAGCGTGGTCATTCCTTTATTTTTAAAGCGCTTACCAGGGGCTGAAGGCTACGAGCTTATCTTTAACCCGCCACTTGTGGACTTCCCAAGTAATGATGTGATTGTCGATACCACTCGTACCAATCAAGAAATTGAAAAAATGGTAAAAGAGTGTGATGATCAATACATGTGGTTACACCGTCGATTTAAAACCCGACCTGAAGGTGAAGCCTCGTTTTATAAGTAGCCAGTCACCTAAAGCTAACCAACACAGTTAGCTTTAGGTTCAATCAACATACTTTATTATTGCTAATTGAAAAGCTGTTTCCAAATACCCACTACCCATTCTCTTTCTTCAACAAATTGGTCTACTACCGTAACACGAGCCTCTTTCCCTAACGTTAATCGGTGGGCGGTATCACGTATATGGCAATAGGCATCACTCAATTGTGTCGCTTGCTTTTCGGTTAACAACTCCGCTTCTCTACAGGCATTAAAAATACGTAAATTATCCGACCATTTTGTAAGTAATTCAGGATGTTGGTGTGCATATGCTAAGACGAGATACTGCGCAATAAACTCAATGTCAACCATACCTCCTGGCGACTGTTTCAAGTCAAACTGCCCAGCTGTTGCTCTATTTAAATGATCACGCATTTTATTGCGCATTGCTGTTACAGCGTTACTCAATTTCTCTCTATCACGCTTCTGACTTAAGACTTGGCAACGAATAGCATTAAACTCGGCTAACATCTCTTGATCAATAAAAACAGGTCGAGTACGTACTAAGGCTTGATGCTCCCACGTCCATGCTTCTTCCAATAAATATCGTTTAAATCCTTCTAACCCTGCTACTAATGGGCCGGCATTACCTGAAGGACGCAAACGCATGTCAATTTCATACAATGTTCCTGAATTAGTGCGCGAGCTAAACAAGTGGATAATACGCTGCGCTAAACGGAAGTAGAATAAGCGGTTATCAATAGGACGACGACCATTGGTCTCACCAGCGATATGTGTATCATGTAAAAACACGACATCAAGATCGGATCCGTAACCTAACTCAAGCCCGCCCATTTTTCCGTAAGCTATGACAGCAAAACCTTTACGATCAGTACCTTCAACATTACTTGGAAAGCCAAATTTATCAGTAATTTGTGCCCAAGCGATCTGCACGACATAGTCCAATATTGCTTCGCTTAATGCAGTCAGATGATCACTAACCTGTGGTAATTTAATGCCCTTGGCAATATCTGCAGTGGCAATATGTAAAAACTGCATCTGTTTAAACTGGCGTAGCGCTTCCATCTGTTGTTCCATATCCTCACCTGGAATACGCAACATAAACTGCTGTAATTCACTGCGATAGCTATCTAAAGCAGTGGGATGATATAGCTTCGCCGGGTCTAATAATTCATCTAATAAAATTGGATGACGAGCCAATTGTTCAGAGACACGATAACTTTCAGAGCATAGTTTTAATAATTGCTTTAATGCTCCTTCATTCTCATTTAATAACTCTAAATAAGCAGTTCGACGCATGATATTAATCAGTAGATGATGGATGCGTTCAAACAACTGGTCAGGCTGAGGATACTCACATATTAAAGAGATAATTCGCGGTAATAGTTTATCAATCGTCTCTTGCCCTCTTGGCCCGATTGGACGACGACTCATATCATGCTTAAGTGATACAATCATCTTAGCAAAAGCCTGTACCTGCTCGGTTGTCACTTGCTGTTCAATAATGTTTTCAGCTAATAAAGACACCATCTCCTGACTATCCAGATCTAATTGCCATACCTCAACAAAGGCTTGTTCAGCTTGATGTTGTTGTTCGTCCGCTTCACCCACCACCCAATTAAACTCATGGTTAACCTTTGCCATCACTTCCGTTAAGTGAGTGTAAAAGCTGTCCCAATCAGAAAAATCAAGTACCTTGATTAAACGAAGTTTATCCAGCGCATTAGCAGGCAATGTTTGGGTTTGTTGATCGGCTATTTCCTGAAGTACATTTTCCACCACACGTAGGAATCGATAGGACTTCAATAAACAATCGACACGTTGCTGAGGCAAGATGTCTAAATCAGCAATTACCTGTAAAGCTTGCTCTAAGCCTTTACACTGTAATTCGATATTTCTACCGCCATGGATCAATTGAAAGGCTTGTACCACGAACTCAATTTCGCGAATCCCTCCTTTTCCTAGTTTAATATTGTCTTTTAAGCCCTTTCTACGCACTTCGGCACTGATCATTGCTTTCATTTTTCGTAAAGAATCAATGGCACTGAAATCGATATAACGCCTAAACACAAAAGGACGTAACATCGCCATTAACGCGGTTTTATCTGCGCCTTCTTTACCCAATACTCGCGCCTTAACCATGGCATAACGTTCCCACTCCCGACCATGAGTTTGATAATAATCTTCCAAAGAATTAAAACTAGAGACTAAAGGTCCTGACTCCCCAAAAGGACGTAAACGCATATCCACACGGTACACAAAACCATCCACAGTGATTTGATGTAATGCGGCAATTAAACGCTGACCTAATTTGGTGAAGAAGACCGGATTCTCAATCTCTCTGCGCCCACCTTGAGTATGTCCTTTTTCTGGGTAAGCAAAAATAAGATCAATATCAGAGGAGAAGTTAAGCTCTTGCCCACCTAACTTACCCATTGCAAAGATATATAAATGTTGTTGCTCACCAGACTCACCAATCGGTGTTCCTTGCTCTTTGCACTGTAATGTATATAACCAATCTGCACTTTGTTGTATCAGTTGGTCAGCTAAAAAGGAGGTCTGCTGTAAGCTTTCTTGCAGTGTGCTTATGTTTAACAATTCACGCCAAGCAATGACCAACATATGTTTACGTCTAAATAAGCGTAATACCTGATGTAACTCAGTTTCTGATTGCACCTTGGCTAATTGCGCTTGCAATTCGGCTTCTATCACTACTTTTCTATCTTCAGTGATTAATAATTCACTGTTAAATAGTATTTCGAGTAGGCTAGGTTGCTTTATTAATGATTCAGCCACAAAATCACTTAACCCACATAGTTCAGTGAGTTGTTGTTTTTGTTGTGCAGTTAAAAAAGACAGGTCAAGACGTTCACTTAATTGTTGCAGATGCTTGTTCGCAGTTTCTATTAATAAAGACATAAAGTACCTAAAAGAAAGGTTTAATGAGCAATTAATATTAACTTAACAGTTGTTTTGAAACCGATCAGTAGTTTTCAACATTTAATCATTGAAAACTAATTTAAACACCGCATTATTATAATGTTGGTCACAGAGCGGACTTATTAATAATCATTATGCACAATCAACACTTTGTTCATTATCGCAGCAGGTTGGGCAATCAATCTGTATAAATAAAAATATAAATCCATTGACATATAATGACAAGACTACTAAATTAATAGTCACAAGACATTTAATGTCACAAAGGTTAAGGAACACGATGAATATTCATACTATTGCTACCCATTTAAATAAGTTAGCAGACGATACCGAAACGGGCTTTAATTTTGACTGTACACCCATCAATGGTGAAATAGATGTATTACAGGTAGAAATCATTGGCCGTGAAGAGATCCCTATTTTTGTTTCTATTAGTGATAACCAAATCTTATGTATCGCCTACTTATGGGGTGAAGATGAGATTAAAACTGAACTGAAAGCGAATATGATGGAAGCGATGTTAGAAATGAACATTCCAATGCCATTATCAGCTTTTGCTAAAGTCGAGAACAAATATGTTGTTTTTGGCGCGCTATCTATCAACTCAAGCCTAGAAGATATAGAGCTTGAATTAGTGACTTTAAGCGATAATAGCCTTGAAGTGATTAGTGAAATGGATAGTTACTTACAATAATTCGGAGTGAACAATGAGCATATTTAAAAAGATTATTACAGCAGTACGTGGTGGCGCAACTGAAGCCGGTGAAGCAATTGTTGACGCTAACGCAACACGTATTTTTGAACAAGAGATCCGTGACTCTGAAAAGCATATTACTATCGCGAAGCGTGACTTAACTGAAGTCATGGCAAAACAGATGCAAGCAGCACGCGAGTTAGCTCAACTACAAGCTAGCATTAAAGAACACGAAGGTTATGCGATGCAAGCGCTTAACCAAGGTAATGAAGCGTTAGCCATTGAAGTGGCTGAAAAAATTGCTGAACTAGAAAGCAGCGCAGCTGACCAACAACAAGCAAATGAAAGCTTCTTAAGCAGTGCTGACCGTTTGAAAGAGCTGATCAAGAAAAGTGAACGTCAATTAACTGAATATAAACGCCAGTTAACCATGGTAAAGACCACTGAAAGCGTACAAAAAGCAACATCAGCGATTACTGACAACTTTTCGGCAAGTAACTCTAAACTATTGAATGCTAAAGATTCATTAGAGCGTATTAAGAAAAAACAAGCAATGTTTGATGATAAGCTAAAAGCTGCAGAGCAATTAGATGCAGAAACACCAGAGCAAACATTAAAAAGCAAACTACAAGATGCCGGCATTGGCGCACAGCAAACGAGTGCTCAATCAGTGTTGGATCGTTTAAAGAAAAAATAAGGGCTTAGTAGTTTAACCCTTTCTAAAACACGACCAGCACTTGCTCGTCGTGTTTTTTGCCATATAAAATAGTATATTGTACTAATCTTGCTTGTTTAAGGAGCACCATGAGCTTTCTATCTTCACTATTTAAAAAGAAACCCGCAGCACCTACTCGTGTTCTTAATCAGCCTAAGCAATTGTTACAAGGTGATATATTTTGTTTTGGCGATAGCTTTGCTTTACCTGAAGCGATGCGTAAGCAGCAATTACAAGTTACCGATATCACTACTGTAGAATTTCAACACCAGCACTATGTACAATTAACTAGCCAAGGTGCAGGTGAAAAGCTGGTTTACTTAAGTTTTCCTAAAAATCCAAAAAATTTAATAAAATGTAGTTTATTATTAAGCCGCGCCGAGGTTGAAGCTTTATTTGATTTAGATGCGTTTGCTGAGATTTTCGAGGCACCAGGTAAAGCAAGATTAATTCCACTAACAGAGCAGCATAATTATGGTGATATGTTAGCGACAGAGTACATTCAGCAAGATTTTGAAACTTCAGGTTATATCCATCAAGCTGATTACCGAGATACAAAACCACCACAATTTACCGATCAAGACCATGGTAGAGAGTTTCAATACTTTTCACTTGAAGGTAATAAAGAGTTACGTTCAATCGATATTTTCATTTTTGAGAATGGTGATACTGACGTTTATTTATCTAGTTTTAGACCTGCTATTGATATTGCAGAATTATGGATCAAAGGAGAGTAAGGATGCCTAACGGTGAATTACCTAAAAAATGGCAGCAATCAGCAAAAGTAGTTAAAGCAGTACAAATTGCCTTTGATATGGATAGCAAACTTCAATATAGCATTCGCCGCAGTGCATTAGATGAGGGAATTAGCCCTTCAGAAAAGATCCGTGATCTACTTGAACTCCCCACCCATAAAAAACCAAAGCGCCCACGTTTAACCGTAAGCTTAAGCGCCGAGGATTATACTCAATTAGGTTTGCGTTATAATATTCCTGCTGAAAATCAATTAGATATAAAGAAATGTGTGGTAGAAGAGTTAACTCAGTTTGCCTCTGGTAGTGAATACTTTGAGCAAGCCGAATAATAAATAGATTTATTCGCCCCTATTATAAGTAGCTGATTAGTTTAAAAGTAACTTCACCATAAATATGCTTATAAATGCGCTCAGTTAAACTAAAAGCAAGCACGCTATTATTGTGCTTGCCTACCATCCTCTATTTTTTCACTAACAACACAGTGTAACCTAAGATTTCATCGGTCATTTCTGTTACTTCCTGTAACACAACAACTGAACCTTCTACTATCTCTTTAACCTGTGCCAAGTTGGTATTAATGTCATCCGCTACAGTCGCTTGCTCTTTTGCCGCCGATGCAATTTGATAGTTTAAGTCTGAAATATGGCTAACTTTACCCACAATGTCAGATAACTTGATACCCGCTTTCGTCACTTCAGTCACACCTACCTCAGCCTCTTTCACACTACTGTCCATTAAGCCTACTGCTTGTTGTGCACTTTGTTGTAAAAGCTCAATCATAGATTGAATCTCCACCGTAGCATCCTGTGTGCGCTTCGCTAAGTTACGCACTTCATCAGCGACTACAGCAAAACCTCGACCCGCTTCACCAGCACGTGCTGCTTCAATTGCTGCATTTAACGCAAGTAGGTTAGTTTGATCAGAGATACTGCGAATGGTATCCACCACACTACCTATACTTTCTACTTTAGTTTCAACGTTATTCACCGCAATCGCTGAATCATCAATATTACGAGAAAGTGAGTTAATTGATGCAATGGTAGCATCCACAGCTTGTCGTCCCTCTTCGGCTACATTTGATGCATCTAAAGTAGAAGCAGATGCACTTTCAGCATTATCTTCCACTTCACGCACCGCTGCGGTCATCTGGTTCATCGCAGTGGCTAAGGATTCAATCTGCTCAAACTCTTCAGCAATGGAATCATTAATCATCTCCATACAAGAGCCAAATTGCTCTGTTACTTCATGTAACTTGCCTAAGGTGCTGGCATCCGATCCACTCTTTTGATTCAACTGTTCAGCTTGACGATGCGCAAAAAAGTAAAGTTGTGAAAAGTTACCTTTTAACTGTTCAGGTTGTGCTGATTCAGGATCTTTAAGGTAACTCTGTAAGACCAATAATTGCTTCTGTTGACAGTAGTCCTGCCACATAACAAACAAACTTAATAGAAATAACAAAATAAAAGCTGGAGGTAGGCTAAATAAGAAGAGTTGATTAAGTATCAGTGTAACTACTGAGCCTAATACAAAGAAAATAATCCCTTTACTGAGGGCTGATGTATTAACGAGTTGTTTTTCTAGGCCGTTTAAATGTGTTTTATCCATAAATCCGCTCAAGTTAAGGTGAATAATAACGCGTATATTATTTAAAGATGCGCGTTATAAAATAAAGGAAGATAACCATAAATAAGTTATCGACCTTTAGATTCAAAACATTAGCGTAATTTAGCGAATAAATTATCCAATTATGAGTAAACATTAATAGGTTGTGATCCATTCACTATTATTTTACGCATTTTCTCCTATTTCAAAGTAAGTTTAATGTTCAGGCTCTAACCAATACATATCATTCGCAACAGCGTATTGCTTGGATTGCTCAATGGCACTTAATAACGAGTATTGCTTACGTTTAACCCATTTAAAGTATTCATTTCTTACTTCGTTATCTTCCTCTTCTAGCGCTTGATCATAGATAGCATCTAACATCGATAACTCTTGCATCCCTTGGTAGATATCTAACCATGGATAGCAATACTCAACACTACGTTGCGCATCAAATAGATTACCTAAACTAAATCCTGTCATTAAGTTAGCCGCTAACAAACCTTGGTGCTGTAATAGGTTTTCTATGGTTAGGATCGGCTCAGCGGATAACTCAGCTTTTAATTTAGACCAGGCTTCAGTTAAGGCGTGATCTGAAAAAGCTAATAAAGAGGTTGAGTTTGCCTCTTTCTGGGCTGTTTTCTCTAATTTAATTAACCACTCAGTTAACCCTAATACAAAATGGCAGTAGCGCGAACTGTGCAACATATTGAAGATATCCTCTTCACTTGGTAACGCTTGCTCTGCTAATCGCAATTTCTTTTGTAATTGTTTTAACTTAGGTAACTTACGAATGTAATAGGCTTTATTTTCTAAAAGTTTTTGGAATACTAAACGTTCATCCACCCATGAGAAGCTTCGCGCTAACCATTGTAAATCTTCAACCCAGCTATACCCTTTGAATGAAGTGCCTGCTTCACGAAATAGGTGAATGTTCTGATGCAAAAACATAATACTTTTCTGCAGCTCCACTAAAGCATTAAAATCGCCCTCTTCTAAATAGCAGTTTTCATGGTATTGCAGATGTTTTAAACCATGTTGAAAGTTAACGGATAATGCTTCTTTAACATCCATTTCAGGCTGCAGAGCAGAAAAGTCGATAGGTTTTACCGCAAAGCGAGCACCTTCATTCAACATGTAGCCTCGTTGCGCCTTACTCACATTACCTAAACGCACCTGTGGTAGTGAAGCAATGTCTTTACCTAATACAAATAACTGTGCTTCATCGCCTTTGACTAATTCCAGCTCAATTTCACAAATATCTGCCTCTTCTTGAGCCGCTGTTATTTTGCCGCAATCGTACGCTACTTCAATTAAAGTACCGTCTTCCATCTCCAATAACCAGTGTAAACGCCTAAAGTCTGTACTAAAAAGTGGCGATAATTGTGTCTGTAATTGCTCAATATCACAATTCTCAGGCCAAATTTTCTTATTAAACAACCCAAGTTGTGGATCTAAACCATCTATCGGTTCATTATATTCAGGTCGCTGATGCAAACCGCCAATAACACGACCAGATGTTTTAATGGTTTGTGTACACTGGCCATCGATACGTCTTACTCTTAATCCCATATCCATTGTTCTAAGCGCACGAGTAGGCGTTTCAAAATACACGTTATAGAGCATCTGATTTTTATGGGAGATTACCGTGTATTGACTAATTTTATGCAATAGTTCATCGGCAAAGTGTGCATTGAAAAAAAACTTAATTTCTATTTCTGTTTCCATAATGTTTACCGAAATTACCCTTATTTTGATGGTTTGGATCATTTTAAATCTTAAAATTTACTGAATAATACTAAATTCATGTTCTATTGTGTGCAAAAGAAAGTTAACATGCGCCGCTTAATAGATGTCAATAGAACTAGAAAGTGGCAATAATGCCATAAAACTCGAAGGTGAATCATGCCAGTTAATTCGATATTTGGAGTGTTTGCAAAATCTCCAATTAAACCAATCCAATTACACATGGACAAAGTCGCAGTATGTAGCGAATTATTGTTACCGTTCTTTGAAGCATGCTCAAATAATGATTGGGTAAAAGCGGACCAAGTACGCAAACAGATATCTCAGTATGAACGAGAAGCAGATGAGCTTAAACGTGAATTACGTTTAACTCTACCAAAAGGCTTGTTTATGCCGATTGACCGAGCTGATTTAATTGAGCTCGTTAATCGCCAAGATAAAATTGCTAATACAGCCAAAGATATCGCAGGACGCGTATACGGACGCCAACTACAAATACCTCATGAAATATTCGTTGATTTCATGGCGTATATACAACGTAGTTTAGATGCGATCCAACAAGCAAGAAATGCGATTAATGAATTAGATGAACTACTTGAAACAGGCTTTAAAGGCCGTGAAGTAGACATCGTCACTAAGATGATTGAAGTACTTGAAACGATTGAAGATGATACCGATTCATTACAAATCAAACTTCGCCGCAATTTGTTAGCCATTGAAGATAACTACAAACCAGTAGATGTAATGTTTTTGTATAAAATTTTAGAGTGGGTAGGTGGTTTAGCCGATCACTCTGAACTGATCGGAACTCAGCTAGAACTGATTCTAGTAAGATCGTAGCGTTAAGGACTAAATCATGGATATTTTAAACACATACGGCAGCATGCTAGTTTTGCTTGCTGGCACAGTCGGCTTTTTGATGGCTTGGGGTATAGGTGCAAATGACGTAGCGAACGCTATGGGCACCTCAGTAGGATCAAAAGCACTAACGATTAAACAAGCGATCATCATCGCAATGATTTTTGAGTTCTCTGGTGCTTACTTAGCAGGTGGAGAAGTAACTTCAACTATTCGTAAGGGGATTATCGACGCCGCTTACTTTATCGACCAACCTGAACTACTGGTTTATGGTATGACCGCAGCATTATTAGCCGCTGGTTTATGGTTAATTATTGCATCATTCTACGGCTGGCCTGTATCAACAACTCACTCAATTGTTGGTGCGATTGTTGGTTTCTCTGCTGTAGGTGTGGGTGTTGATAGTGTTACCTGGAGTAAAGTGATTGGTATAGTAGGTAGTTGGATTATTACCCCGCTTATCTCCGGTATTATTGCTTATTTGATATTTATGAGCTCCCAAAAGTTAATATTTAATACCAAAGACCCGATCACCAATGCTAAACGTTACGTACCTTTGTATATGTTTTTAGCTGGTTTTGTATTGTCATTAGTGACAATTACTAAAGGCCTTAAACATATCGGTTTACACTTCTCTACAACTGAAGCAGTGACCTTAGCAGTGCTGATCGGTATTGTTGTGGCGGTGATTGGTAAGTTCTTTATTAACCGAGTGAAGATTGATCCTAAAGCAGATAAAGAGATGCATTTTGCTAATGTGGAAAAAATATTTGCCGTATTAATGATAGTAACAGCTTGTGCAATGGCATTTGCACATGGTTCAAATGACGTAGCAAATGCAATCGGTCCACTAGCTGCCGTGGTTAATATTGTTGAACATAACGGTGAAATCACTGCTAAAGCACAACTAGCTTGGTGGATTTTACCACTAGGTGGTATCGGTATCGTGCTAGGCCTCGCTATTTTTGGTAAGCGTGTAATGGCAACAATCGGTAATGGTATTACTCACTTAACACCAAGCCGTGGTTTTGCCGCTGAATTAGCCGCTGCATCAACGGTTGTTATTGCTTCAGGTACTGGCTTACCTATTTCTACAACACAAACATTAGTTGGTGCTGTATTAGGTGTCGGTATGGCACGTGGTATTGCAGCCCTTAATTTAGGGGTAGTACGTAACATTGTTATCTCTTGGGTGGTAACACTGCCTATTGGAGCTGGATTGTCGATCGTATTCTTCTACCTATTAAAAAGTATTTTTTCTTAGAAATTAATACTTCTAAACGAAAAAGAGAGCTTAGGCTCTCTTTTTGCTTTTACTGAGCCGCAATTGCTTTTAGAATGATTGCTCAATTTATTTGTTAAAGGTTTTTCTTTTGAAATTATTCAAACTATTTTTGCTGTGTTTACTGTTTCCAGCCAGCAGCTTTGCGGCAACGCAATACGTCAGTGATGAACTTTCTATCTACATGCATTCTGGTCCAAGTTTACAATATCGTATTATTGGTACGATTGAAGTAGGTACAGAGGTAAATACATTACAATATAACGAGAAAACAAAGTTTTCACAGGTAAGAACCTCTACAGGTCGTGTGGGTTGGGTTAAAGCATCAGAGATCCAAACTGAACAACCTGCAAAATCTTTATTACCTGCACTACAGAAAAAATATCAAGAGAGTCAAGATAAACTCAATACTATCAACAGTGAAAATGAAGCTGCCAATGCTGAACAAACACAAGCGATCATCGATAAAGATAGCTTAATTGCACAGTTAGACAGTGAAAAACGCGCATTACGTGACACTATTGCTGATTTAAAAGAGCGCAATATGGAGCTTGATTTATTGCAAGACACCAAAGATGAACGCGTTAAGATGGAATGGTTAATGTACGGAGGCAGTGTATTGTTCTTTGGTATGTTAGTCGGTTTGATTATCCCATTTTTACCACGTCGTAAAAAACGTACCGATAACTGGTAAAAATAGTTTATCCTTCATAAAAAACGCACTTAGGTGCGTTTTTTATTGGTTATATGATCATCCATTCCAATCCTGTAATGATTCTAAGGTAAAGCTCTGACCGCCTAAACGAAATACACTTTGTTGCGCTAATATATCCACCAGCTCGATATCCCCAAGCACATCACCTATACGCATATCAACGCCGTTAATACGAATCCAACTATCTGCTTCATTGGTTGAATAAACATGAGAGTCATAGCGCATATTAGGCACTTTACGTTGAAAGCTGCTTGGCATTTCACGAATATCTGAGGCAACAACTTGTTGTGGTTGCGCTTGAATGGACTTATCACTTAATACCCCGTTTTTCTCTTCCTCAACGGCTAGTGCAAAACGCTGTTTAAGTGACTCAGGCACACTGTCTAAATCTATATCTGATAAGAGTTCTTCCTGTTGCTGCTTTTCATTGATTGCATCTAATTTATCTTGAGCTGTTACACCTGTTTCAGCAATCTGCTCAGGTAAATCAGAAGCTTGCTCTGAAGTCACAGCCACAGGGTCAACGCTGTCCCAGGAAGGTGCTGGTGCTTGTCTAATAGGTAGTGGAATTGTTTTAAACTGCACTTCACTAACTCGGCTCACTGGCTCTGCGATTGGCAGAGTGTCGATTACCTCTTGCTGCTGAACTTCAACGACTGGTGCCAGCTGTGTTTTAATGGCAAGTACAGGCTCTTTAGTTACTTGAGGAGCAGGTCGTAATAATAAGAAAATAACCACTCCTAACAATATCGCAATCAATAGCAATACAGATACCATCATCACTTTCCAACCACTACTCGCAACCGGCACTGTAGGTGGCATGGTTTGCTGTGATTGGCTCTTTTCTAATGCTTTTAAAATGGTCGACATAATGCCTCTATAATAATGATGGAATTTTAGGATCTAATTGCTGTGCTAATAGCATTAAGGTTTGTTGCCCAGCAATGCCATCTGCCACTAGTCCATTATCTTCCTGAAATGCTGTCACTTGCTCTTTTAACTCCCAATCAAAACGGTCTTTTTGTGTCTCTGGTAAACCATACAAACGATTAAGCTGCGCAGTCAGCCACAATACCCTGCCACTTTTTTCGCCGAACTTTAATGGTTTATCAATAGTAAAAGGCGGTTGCCACAATAATGTAAACTCACCACTCCAGTATTCATCCAACCACTCTCGATCTACTGTGATTTGTTGGCTACCAATTAATAATTCAAATTGATCTTCAACACGGTATAACACCGCATAAACAATATCTTCATCGGAGGCTAACTCAATGACTGCAGGGTAGTTAAGCGTGGTTAACTTCTGTAAAGAGGTATTGCTTGAAAAACACAATAGCGATCCTCTACTAGCTTGTTCACAATTTGCTTTCCCTGATGCCACTTGATAACCCCATACTGCAAATAATGTCTGCACCGCAGTATCATACTCGCCTTGAGATAGATTTAACGTTGGGTAGTTATTGAACCAAGATAATTGATTATTAATAGATGTCGGTGGTAATACAGGCGGTGTGATAGCAACGGGTTGTTGTATAGGCTCAGCAACTTCAGGAATAACATTTAGGTGCATTTCGCTGACGGTTTCCAACGCTTGCTCAGGTTGCATTAAATGATGCCAAATCTTTGGTGCTTGATAAACAGTAATCGCAACTAAAATCACTAAAAATAAAACGCGCCATAGATACTTAAAGAGGTTATTACCCGTATCATGATCCAGACTTAAGTCGATCTCTTTCACTGCTAAATCAACCATACTTGCGTTCACTTTGGGTGAATTTTGACTAAACGCACACAATAAACTCCGGTCACATATCAAGTTAATTAAACGCGGAATACCTCGACTATATTTGAAAATACGCTTCAGCAATTTAGTCTCAAAGATAGGATAACTAGCTCCTGCAACATTCAGGCGATGTTGAATATAATACTCTGTTTCCTGCAAGGTGAGTGGTAACAGATGATAACGTGCAGTGATACGCTGAGCTAGCTGACGTAATTGATTTTCTTTTAGTTTTTGTTGTAACTCTGTTTGCCCAATTAAGATAACCTGCAACGGTTTTTTATTATCTGATTCAATATTAGTTAATAGCCGTAATTGTTCTAATACTGCGAAACTTAAATGTTGTGCTTCATCGATTAAAACAATAGCACTGCGCCCTTTTTCTAGATTATGTAACATCCAACCACTGATCGCATCGAATAAGCTTTTTAAGCTCGTGCGTTGCTGGTCATAATCAATTTTAAACTGATCACAAATTGTCGCTAATAACTCCACTTCAGTTTGTGCAGGATTCAGTACAAAAGCGATATCCGTTTGCGCTGACATATCTTGTAATAACGCACGACACACAGTGGTTTTTCCTGTTCCTACCTCACCTGTCAGCAACACAAAACCACCATTACCCTGCAGCCCATACATCAAGTGTGCGAGAGCTTCCTTATGGCGATCACTTAAAAACAGAAAATCAGGATCAGGGGAAATAGAGAAGGGTTGCTCTTTCAAAGAAAAAAATTCTTGATACATTTTAAACCTTACGCTCAATGTGGATCCGCATTCAAAAGAACCGAAATAAATAGCCAATTAATCCTATGTTAACATCATATTAAAACATATATCCGTGACAATCATTAGTTATAGGATACACAAGCTTCAGCATCTTCCGATAGTTTGGTTATAATGAGTATATTGATGATTAAGGGGATAAGTAATGCAGGTGTTTTTAGTCGGTGGCGCAGTAAGAGATAAATTATTAGGTATCGAAGTTAAAGATCATGACTTTGTTGTCACTAACAGCACGCCTGAAAAAATGTTAGCACAAGGATTTACCCAAGTTGGTAAAGACTTCCCTGTATTTTTACACCCTTCAACAAATGAAGAATACGCCCTAGCCCGTACTGAACGTAAACAAGGTTCAGGCTACACAGGTTTTACTTGTTATGCAGGTGAAGATGTTACCCTAGAAGATGATTTAGCACGTCGTGACCTGACCATTAACGCCATTGCACAAAGTAAGGAGCAACAGTTAATTGACCCCTATGGTGGCCAGCAAGATTTGGCTGATAAAGTATTACGCCATATTAGCCCTGCTTTTAGCGAAGATCCGCTACGTGTATTACGTGTTGCTCGTTTCGCTGCGCGCTTTGCAAAACTAGGCTTTTATATTGCCCCTGAAACCTTACAGTTAATGACAGAGATTGCTGCCAGTGGTGAATTACAGAGTTTAACTCCAGAACGAGTCTGGGTAGAAACAGAGAAAGCTCTGCGTACCGATAGCCCACAAGTATACTTTCAAGCATTAAGAGATTGTGGTGCATTAGCCGCACTATTTCCTGAAATCGACAACTTATATGGCGTGCCAGCACCAAAACGTTGGCATCCAGAAATTGATACCGGCATTCATACGTTAATGGTGGTAGAACAAGCTTGTTTACTCTCTGATTCCGTTGCCTTTCGCTTTGCCTGTTTAGTGCATGACTTAGGTAAAGCATTAACCCCTCAAAGTGAATGGCCTAGTCATAAAGGGCATGGAATGAAAGGCTTAGCAGTGATTAAAAAATTCTGTAAACGCTTAAAAGTACCCAATGAATGTCGAGATTTAGCGCTATTAGTGAGCGAGCATCATACTAATATCCACAGTGCTTTCGAGTTACGCGCAAGTACTTTGGTAGGCATTATGGATAAGTGTGATGCATGGCGAAAACCACAGCGTTTCCAACAAATGTTGCAATGTTGCGTTGCTGACTCTAAAGGCAGAACCGGCTTTGAGTTATTACCTTACCCAACAGCGGACTATACGTGGAAAGCGTTTCAGCATGCTTTAACTGCTGATATTCAAGCGATCATTAAACAAGGTTTTCAAGGTGTAGAGATCAGAAATAAGCTACAACAGCAAAGAATTGACCTTGTACAAGAGTTTAAAGATAACAACCCTAAACCAAACTAACTTCTACGCCTATTAAGAACAGGGCAAAGGACCCGAAGATCCTTTGCTTTGTATTAACTTAATACGTAAAACAACGCAGCCCCTAATATCAAACGATAGATAACAAAAGGCAACATGCCAATTTTATTCAATAGTATTAAGAAGACGTGAATACATAAAATCGCACTAATAAAAGAGACACCAGCGCCCAATGCTAACGAAGTCCAGTCTACATATTCATCGGATAAGATAAATTTAAGTAAATCATAACCCGACGCCATAGAGATGATTGGCACCGACATCAAGAATGAGAATCGCGCTGCCGCATTACGCGTTAACCCTAGCATTAAACCTGCTGTAATAGTGATACCTGAACGAGAGGTACCCGGAATTAAAGCTAATGCCTGTGCACAACCTAAAAAGATAGCGCCTTTTAATCCCGTTTGATATTCGGTTTTAACCTGTACCGCTTTAGCATCTGCCCACCACAGTAACAAACCAAACAATACCGTAGTCGTTGCTACTACGTAACCACTACGTAGATATAACTCAATATAATCTTTCCCCAAAAAACCAATTAACGCGGCTGGAATAGTCGCCCAAATAATCCACCAGGCAAGTTTGCTATCTTGAGTGGTTTGCTTATGTTTAATGGAATTGAACCACGCCAATGACATATTGCGTAAATCTTTATGGAAGTAGATAACCACGGCGGCTAAGGTACCGATGTTTAACACTAGGTCAAAAGCCAGACCTTGGTCTTGCCATCCTAGTAACACTGAAGGTAACAGTAAGTGTGCAGAACTCGAAATAGGTAAAAACTCAGTTAAACCTTGTATTAAGGCTAGAACAATAACTTCTAAAAAACTCATATTTATCTCATTTGGTTAAGATGATGATTGTGATTTGGCGATAACAGGTGAATCCACCTTCCATAACTTCTGTTTATCAGCTGGGTATTGTGCCCATAAAGTATGGTAACTAAGCTGTAAAACAGGATGTAATAATCTAGGTGCTAATTCTGCCAACGGTTTTAATACAAATGCATTCAAAGTGATTTCCGCACGAGGGAGATCAAGACTATTATCAATCACATCATCGTATAATAGTAGGTCCAGATCTAATGTTCGTGGTGCAAATTTAACCGCTTTTAATGGCCTACCTAACTGTATTTCAATCGCTTTCAGCTGTTTTATCACTTCTTCGATAGGTAAATCACTGGTTAGTTCCACCACTAGATTATAAAAATGACCCCCTTCGAATCCAACCGCTTCACTTTCATAAACATTAGAGAGGTTGAGTTCACCAAAGGTTTGTTGTAATGCTTGTACGCCCAAACGAATATTTTCACGTCGATTAATACTTGAACCAACACCAATGAAAATATGCGCCATTACTTTTCACCACGCTCAATTTGTACACCTAAGCTCTGTGCTTTAGGTAATGCACCCGGTTTATGTAATGTTAATTTAATCCAAGGCACTGCAAACTCTTGCATGATCAAAGCAGCAACTCGTTCTGCCATTGTCTCTAATAGTTCGAATTGGTTTTGTTGAGCAAATTGGTTAACACGCTCTGACACACTGAAATAGTTTAATGCGAGATTAATATCGTCATTCGCAGCTGCTGGTTTATTATCGTGGGCCATTTCTAAATCAAAGTAGAGCTTTTGTTGTACGCCCTTTTCCCAATCATAAACACCGATTGTACTGATCACTTCTAGCTGTTTTATAAAAACAATATCCATATTTGTATCCCATCATTGTATTTGTTTTTTGATACTACTACGCTTTTTTTTATTGCACTTAGCGGGTAGACTCAGACGTTAACCTGAAAATTATCATTGGCGGCTACATTGTTTCTTGGTAGGCAACATATAATTGACTCGCATTTTACCTTAATAGGATGAAATAAGTACCATGATTATACTGGCAACACTTATTTTTAGTCTCTTGGCCTATTTTCTTGGCGCAGTTAACGGTGCGATTTTATTGTGCAAGTACAAAGGTTGGCCTGACCCGCGAAGCCATGGTTCAAAGAACCCAGGTGCAACCAATATGCTACGTATGCATCATGCGCAAGCAGCTAGCTTGGTACTTATCTTTGATCTGTTAAAAGGTACAATTCCTGTTTATCTTGCTTACTTCGTTGGTATCCCCCCGTTTGCCATTGGCTTTATTGGCATAGCGACCTGTTTAGGACATATTTTCCCACCTTACTTTAATTTTCAAGGCGGGAAAGCAGTAGCCACTGGCTTAGGCACATTATTACCCTTAGGTATGGATATGACAGGTTTAGTGGTGATCACCTGGTTATTAACTGTGGCGATTAGTGGTTATGCCTCTTTAGCTGCGATAGTCACTGCGATTGCCGCACCGGTTTATGTACACTTCATCAAACCAGAATTTACCTTACCCGTATTGATGTTATCCTGTTTAATTATCTTGCGGCATATCAGTAATATTCGTCGTTTACTGACAGGTAAAGAGAAAAAGATAGTTAACTGGAAGCAATAATCAACAATAAGATTAACCTGTCATGTAAGTGCATTTATGATAGGGTCTCATTCATCGAATACAACCGAGAAATTGGCTACTTGCTCGGTATTATTTATTTTAATTAAAGGACAGACTTATGCGTTTATTACACACTATGTTACGTGTTACCAACTTAGAAAAATCGATCGATTTTTACCAAAATGTGTTGGATATGAAGCTATTACGTCAATCGGAAAATACTGAATATAAATATACCTTAGCTTTTTTAGGCTATGGTGATGAAGTTGATACAACAGTGATCGAATTAACTTATAACTGGGGTACTGACAGTTACGATATGGGTAATGCCTACGGACATATTGCTATCGAAACCGATGATATTTACCAAACCTGTGAAAAAATCAAAAGCTTAGGCGGTATTATTACTCGTGAGCCAGGTCCTGTAAAAGGCGGGTCAACGGTGATCGCTTTTGTTAAAGATCCTGATGGTTACATGATTGAATTAATTAACAAAAAAGATGCAGGTAAAGGTTTAGGCGAAGGTTAATACCAATCATAGTAAGTAACTGATCTATTTTACTTATTAAAACAACTTATTTTTTCGTTGTAAGTTTCGTATAGGGA
>NZ_QOCB01000068.1 GCF_003318165.1 Psychromonas sp. B3M02 | reverse complement strand
TTTAACAAGTAAAATAGATCTGTTACTTAGTGTGATTGATATTATATCTAAACATTAAATTAGGTATAAAAACAACAAAGCCTCGAAATACGAGGCTTTGTTGGCTATTTTAAAGGGAAAACATTGATATTACTCAATATTTTGTACCTGTTCGCGCATTTGTTCGATTAATACTTTACACTCAACGGCTGCGGCCGTGATGTCGGTGTTGATTGCTTTAGAGCCTAATGTGTTTGCTTCACGGTTGAACTCTTGCATCATAAAGTCTAAACGGCGGCCGATAGCGCCCCCTTTTTTTAATACATTACGTGCTTCAGAGACGTGAGAATCTAATCGGTCTAACTCTTCAGCTACATCTGATTTTTGCGCTAACAGCACTAACTCTTGCTCTACGCGTGTACCATCTAAATCAACTTTAGCATCTTCAAATTTTTTCAAAATACGCGCTTTCTGCCAAGCGTGAACAGCAGGCATAAAGTCACGTACTGTAGCTGCTTGCTCGCTGATATTAGTTAAGCGTTGCTCGATAAACACACCTAGGTTTGCACCTTCTGCGGCACGAGAATCAATGAAATCATTTAGTGTGCTTTCAAAACCAGCCATCAGCTCTGCGCTAACGGCGTCGATATCTTGCTCTGGCGCTTGCATCACACCTGGCCACTTTAAAATATCAACAGGGTTTATTTGCCCTGTGCCTATTTGCTCAGTCACCCATTGCGCATTGTGAATTAGTTGAGTGGCTAATTCTTGATTCATATTCAGACATGTGCTGCTGGTTGAGTTAGCATCAAAACGTAAACTACATTCGACTTTACCGCGCTCTAAGCGCTTACGAAATGTATCTTTTAATTTTGTTTCTAAACCACGAAATTGCTCAGGCAAACGAAAATATGTTTCAAGATAACGTTGGTTCACAGAGCGGATCTCCCAAACTGCTGTCCCCCAATCACCTTTTAATTGCTTGCGTGCAAATGCCGTCATACTGTAAATCATACTTTCCCCTCTCAATTTGAATCACGAGTATAACTGACTATCCCCCAAACATGCTACGTCGAGCTGCAATTTGCCATTGATTTTATATAACAAAATCCTAATGCGTCATTTAATGCCATACTTTTCAAGGGTAGATTAATTCCAATCGATAAAATGGTCTATTAATCATAAAAATAATTAATAGACAGTAGTAAAGGTTAATTTAGAGAGGAGATGATTCAATATCCCTAGGTTAGCAGTATTTATGGGGCAATGATAAATATAGTTTTACTGACAATGGCTAAGCAATTCACCTAGCCACAGATTTGAAGTAGTTAAGAATTAAAACAGATTATGTATTCTCCGTTAGTTTTTAATATCACGTGCGAGTGTCTGACCTTCTTCAATCATCTGACTAAACGTCTCTAACAACCCTTCTACTTTTAAATTAATTTCTTGGGTTAATGGCTCTGGGAAACGTTTAATTATCACGTCAGGAGGAAGATTAAGCGACCAAGCAAAACGAGCAAACACTGAAAGACGAATTAATACTGCAGCTTGCGATGTGTTGTCATATTCTAATGGATCTAATTGCTGCTCAATAGCATCGATAAATACGGAAGAGAAGTTCCAATGTCTGGCTAACGCTGCACCAACTTGCGTATTATCAAAACCAAGTACTTCACGCTCCGCATACAAACGCGGTTGTCCTGCATCAATAGCAACTTTAATCAAACTACACTCAGCGGGCTTAATGGTTTGTAATAATAGTTCGCCGATATTATGCATCATGGCACAAGTAAAAGCGGTATCGCTGTTGATTTTCGTATGTTTTGCTAAATGTTTGGCAATACTCGCCGTAATGAAAGTTTCTTCCCAAAATTTATCTTTATCGAAGCTAGGTGTATCAGGGAATACATTTGATAAGCTGGCTGCAACGACAATACTTCTGACTTGATTAAAGCCTAATCGAATAACAGCTTCTTCAATAGACTCGACCTCTTTGCCTCTTCGATAAACCACAGAGTTTGCCATGCGGATCACCTTTGCACTAATCGACTGATCTTTTGCTACTTTTGCCGCAATTTCCTCTACCCTGACATCCTCATCAGAGAAAGAGTCCATTAGTTCTAATAGAATGAGCGGTAAAACAGGTAACTTTTTAACATCTTTAAAAAGATCAGCGGTGAGTTCCATCAGTGTATTTTGCCTATTGAATAATTAATTCAACAAAATAGTACCTAATTTCACTAAAATCAACCAAAAAACACCCATTAAGGGATAGTTTTAGAAAGAGTTATGATAAATACAAATATAAAATAATTATCATAACTCTGGTAAAAGCACTTTAACGGTTAATCAGGCGGTTATAGTCAAACAAACCATACTCAATGGGGTCTTGTTGTAAGTAGAGGTCATGTAAATAATCGCTGACTTCCCAGAAATTAGGGTTACTTCTACGTATGCCATAGGTCGCCATTAAGGTTGCAAATTTCTTTTTATCTTTTGCTTCAGAAAATAAACGTACAAAGTCAGCTTCATCTGCTGCATTTACTTTAAAGATCAATCCTGGATACGTACCTAAGAAGCCTTTAAATATTTCTGAGTTATCTTTAGAAGTTAGACGGTTAGCTGCTTCATTTAACAAGCTTGATACATTCTCATGTTCGTTATGACGCAATATTGTATAACCTCTGTCTGCTCCGTTTTCATCTTCCACCACGATGAACGACACCTGTGGTAGTGAAAGCACTACGGAGTTATCTAAGTTATTCAAACGCTTCAATATTATGTCTTCTTGTGGCACACGATACTGAGTATTTTTAGCGCGTAACATATCAGGTGCGTAAACATAGTTTTTTAACTTACTTAGTAGCTCTTCTTTAGGGAAGTCTGTATTAAATTCAATCCCTGATCGGCGAGCATTCATCAAGTTCTCATCGTTCAGGTATTCGCTTAATTCCTTCGTTGCATCAATATACCAACTTGTTAATACTGGCCTTCTATACTCGTTTGGAATAAATGAAATGAAGTTTGCTTCTGACTCAATGCGTAAAAAGTCCATGTACAAACGCGTAGTTAATTGGTGCCCAACATTGCCATACACGTCAAACCCAGCGACTAGTAGATAATGAATACGCTCTAGTACAGGGTAATCGATTAACCAAGCCGTTTTAGGCTGTTTACCTATTGCACCTTTTACCACAGTTGCACTATCTATATGCCGGAATACCGTTAACGCCGCATTTTCATTGCCCGACCAAATATTATCCAAGGTTAAGCCTTCGACATGATCCATCTCTTTCTTAATGAAGTCACTCTTAGCTTTAACATATTGGCGATTACCTTTTGCATAGGACAACCACTCTCTAATGGAAAGGTTATTACTACTCGACTCAGCGGGGAGTCGCAAATTATCAGCTTGGCTGTATACAAACTGGTCAACATCTTTATTAGCGGTAGACTCAGGGTCAACAAAGAATACCCAGAACTTATCGTTAATCACATTTACTGCCACTTGACCACGGCAAACGGGCCCTTTGATAAAACCGCCAATAGTAAAATATGCTTCCTGTAGCATAAACTGATAGCGAGAATAAGTAGGGATATCTTTAAACACTAAAAAGGGATTGAAGTCCGCATAATCCGGCAATGAGTTAACCGTGAAATCAGCGTCATAAAAAAGCTTATCCCAAAGCTGCTCTCGTTTTTCATTTAACACATAAGGTAGATTGGTTTTGGCTAAGGTGATCGCTCTGTCTAACACTAACCGGTAATAAACACGCTCTACTTTAGGGTCATCATAAGGACGACGAGTGGCAATCACTTTCACTGGCTCGCCAGGAGGCGTTGATGAGCGTATTAAATGAAAGAAACGCGGTGGTGTATCTGTACTAATAGGTAAAGCATCAAAATAGATATGGCCAATGAATAGGTGCTCGTAAATATAACGCGCAATTAACTGATCTTTGCGTGAGTCTCCATTAAGCTTTTTCTCCCAATGCTCAACCAGCTTGACTGTTTCATCTGACAAAGCCAAAGGCTCAGACATAGGTGCGCCACGTGATATCCACTGCTCTAATGTTTTGAACTCATCATGGCTTAAGTTAGGCAAACCATAGGGCATACCTGATAATGGGAAATCTTCCTCGTATTCTGCTAACTCATTAATATCAGCACATTGATCTTCTCTGTTTAAAGAGTAATTAAACTGTTCTGGTAATACACCTTCAGGTTGTGGATTACGCTCTTTTTGCATTAATAACTTATACATAACGCTGCCTTCCAAGTTAGCCAGCATTGTTTGGTCACGTTCATTAAGCACTGATTTAAAGCCTTTATGACGCCACTCTTCCGTACTATGAGCATCAATAAATAAGCGAGAAGGAGCAGCACCTAAAATACGTTGACCGTTATAAACCAAGGCTTTACTTGCACCACGATCAATCCCTTCAGGGGAGGATAGTTTTAATTGGCAAGGGGCATCGTAACAACCATGACAAACTACGCAGCGTTTTTCTAGAATCGGCATCACTTGATCTCGAAACTCTTCTGCTAATGCGTCATCGGTACTAAGTTGTCTTGGTCTAGGTTGCTCTTTTCCGTAGTCTTTATTCAGTTGGTCTTCAACATCAGAACAGGCGATAAGTAGTAAACTGCACAGTAATACAATTAAAACTTTAAAAGTCATGAACAGGCTCTCTAAAATTGCTAGAATATGGGATTAATTTATTAAAATGCATGTTAACTATATCTCTAATTTGCTATACAACGGACAGTATAGAGATAGAAAATAGCTCATGATTATTTTTATAATCTATTTAAACACGAGTTAAGCAAGACTGCTACCAAACCCGCAGTCTTGCGATCAAAAATACAAGGTACATTAGATGAAATTTAGTCCGTGCACAGGTGATTGTACAAGTAATAAAAAACATTGTGGTGGATGTGGTAGAAGCCGAGATGAAATCACTGAGACACAAGTGATCACTAAGTTATTAGTAGAACACTTAGTTAAATATGATTACGATGACCCAGAAAATTTTTTAGACAACGTAACCAAGAAGGCAATTAAGCGTTCTAAGAATGCGCAAAAAAAGTAACTAACGCTTCTCTCGGAGGGGATACCAAGAAAAGCGGTAAGAAAAAGTCCAAAAAGAAAGCGCTTAAAAAATTGAAAAAGCAGCAAAAGAAACAAAAAAAGAAAAGTAAAAAAGACAAGAAGTAACCTAAAGAAGAATATCAATGGCGAAATATAAACAACCAGCAGTTTCGCAAGAAACTCAAGATGAAGCACTGGCAATGGCTAAAAAAGTACAAAAGCCAGGGCAAACTAAGGAGCAAACCAAATTGGTTGCCCAAGGTATTCAAAAAGGTATTGCTGAATATAAAAAGTTAGCTAAAAGCAAACAACGTCAAGCAGATAAGGCTAAGAAGAAAAAGTCGCCAATTGCTGATGTTCAACCTGAAACAAACACCTCTAATAAATCTAACACTTCTCTCCTACCTTGGTGCTTACTTGCATTGAGTTGGATTGGATTTGTCAGTTACCACTTTTTAAATCAATAGGAACAACCATGGTTAAAGTAATTGTAAACGGCGCAAAAGGTCGTATGGGCAGTGAAGCCGTCAAAGCAGTGAGTAATGATAGCGAATTAGAACTCGTTGCAGAATGTGACTTTGGCGATGATCTAGCTGCATTAATCAAATCTACTGGAGCACAGGTTGTTGTTGATTTAACTGCTGCGTCCGCAGGTTTTAATAATACACAAACTATCCTTAATGCAGGTGCTTGCCCAGTTATCGGTACCAGTGGTTTCCTTGAGCAACAAGTTGCTGAGTTACAAACATTAGCACAAGAGAAAAAACTAGGCGGCCTGATCGCACCTAACTTCTCTATTGGCGCAGTATTAATGATGAAATTTGCAGTTCAAGCAGCTAAATACTTACCAGATGTTGAAGTCATTGAAGCACATAGCCCACAAAAAGAAGAAAGCCCATCGGGTACGGGTATTCGTACAGCCGAGTTAATCTCAGCAGCGCGCACTAAAGCGGCGACACCTTGCAGCGATAAAGAGTTAATCGAAGGGGCACGTGGCGCAGAGTTAAATAATGTGAAGTTACACTCTATTCGTTTACCGGGCGTTGTAGCACAACAAACCGTATTCTTTGGTGGATTAAGTGAAACCTTAAAGATTGAGCATAACTCACAGCATCGTGAGTCATTTATGCCAGGTATCTGTTTAGCCTGTAAAGAAGTGGTTAAACGCACTGAGTTAGTTTATGGCTTAGAGTACTTAATGGACTAAGGCTTTTTTTCTATCGAACAAAACAAAACGCCAGCTTCTCGCTGGCGTTTTGCATTATTCCGACATAGGTTTACTACGTTGCCCATATACAAAATAAACCAAGACTAATGGCGTACATAGGTAATAAATCACCTGTAACTGGTGAATCGCTGTATCTGATGTCATGGTAAAGACCGCAATAATGCTAAAGAAGACCACTAGCATGAATTGTGAGTAATAACTTTTACAGATAATGTAACGTGTTGGTTTATCTTGACGAGCAATATCATAGAATCGTTTATTAAACGCGAGGCGGAAGAAGTTACTCAAGAAAGCAGCCAGTAATAGACCACTATAAATCACTAGACTATCCATCTCTTTATCCAGAAAGCCTCTGATCGCCCAAGAAAATGCATAACCTAGTACCGCAATACGATAGATTTTTTGCGCATTAACTCTATCAATATACTTTTTAATCACAAAAAATATTAAGGCTAATAGAATACTCAATGCAATTAATATAAGCCCCAACTGCATTACATTTTCTTGGGTTAGCATGTAGATAGTTAACATCCAGAAATAACTTTCTAGAAATAGGAATAGTCCGTCCACTACAAAAATAAGCGAGGAGCGATGTTGATCTTGAAACTTAGCAACCTGCTGCAAAGTAAAAGCGGGCACCTGTTTGAGTTTGTCTAATTGTGTATGGTTATTTAAACTTTTATTCACCCATACAAAACCTAACAGCGATAACGCTAAAGACAAAACCAGCAAACCAACAAAGTACTCCATACCTAATAGGTAACTACCAATGAGCACCCCAACTTTTAGCGCAAAAACAACTAATATTTGAAAATTACCGAAGGTATTCCCAGTGTTATTATCTTCAGTGATTGCTTGAAATAAAAGGCGCTGTGTTGACCAATAAAAACAGCCCGCCGCGCCATTAACCAGGGCTCCAATACTAATCAAGTAATCATGAGAGCCCCATATTAAGAGCATCACAAACAGGCTTTGTAAGAGAAACGATAAACTAATCAGTTTAGTCCAACTGTGCTGAGCACGAAGACGATCCCAATAATATAAAGCGAGTATGAAACCAACCGCAGTAAGTGCAATAAAAGAGGCGATATCACTGATGGTAAGGCCTTTATCCCACAGAATAACAGCGATGAATAAAGGCATTAAACCTAAAAGGAAAGAATGAAATCCTGTAAAAAGGTAAAAGGTGCGAGTTAAAGCAGACACCTAGAAGGTGTCTGACTGTTTGACTTCCAATGCATCTAACTCATCGAAGTATTCACTGAGATCTTCTGCTTCACCATAACGAGGATAAGCATGCATTTTCAAATATGGGCGAGAGTTTACTTCTAGGAAGATACATTTTTGTTCACGGTAATCAAACTCAATGCCTTTCTCTAAAATCACATCAATGCCTAAAATATTTGCGTCGAATAAGTTTAAAACATTTTTAAACAAGTCTTGATTAGCTTCCGGTAACAACTGTTTATCAATCACTTCTACTACACCACCTGGTGCTAAAGAGATTCGATAAAACAGAGTCGCTCGTTGCTCTGCTGGTAATACAGAATCAAAGTCTAAACCTTGTTTCACTAAAAATACACGTGATTGAGCTGTTTCTTTTAATGGTGAAATGACTGGATACAATTTCATTTCTTCACGAATTGCATTTTCTTTCTGCATTAACTCACGAATAGTCGAACTACCGTTACCTTTAACAGAAGGTGCATAACGTTGTAATACTGAAACGATTTTGCCATTCGCCACTACAACTCGATAGTTTTTACCTTCTAAAAACTGTTCAACAACTGTAAATGGCCACCATAATTTCGCTAAGAAGATAGCTTTCCATAACTCTTTATAATCTCGAATTGGAAAATGACTACCACGTGAAAAACCACTCACATTAGGCTTAATTACTAAAGGAAAACCATGTTGCTTAGCAAAACGAATCGCAGCAAATGGATTAAAGAAAATTAACCCTTGTGCATGTGGAATATTACCCTGCTTAAAACGGTCTCTTGCTTGCTCTTTACTTCTGCAACTACGACGGACTTCTAAGCTATTGTAGTTACT
The DNA here is from genome assembly GCF_003318165.1 of Psychromonas sp. B3M02. GTDB lineage: Bacteria > Pseudomonadota > Gammaproteobacteria > Enterobacterales > Psychromonadaceae > Psychromonas. The sequence continues at coordinate 8,874 of NZ_QOCB01000068.1, read as the reverse complement.
ACAACCGCCCATGAATTTTTTACTGATCCAAGCATAAATTATTTTTTTTATATTCATTAGGAAAGCTCATTTTTTAGTTTCGATTTTAATAATCGAGCTGATTGTAGTTTTTGAAAGAAAATTGATTTCACCGGTTGCGAAGCTGGAATACCTTTAGTGACTAAAGCTAATTGTTTCATACTCGCAAAGATGAATTTAAATTTACATCTTAAAGGCATATCTTGGGTTAATAAGATTAATGGCATCGGTACATAAACATTAATTTCTACAATAGAAAATTGCTCATTAAGCAGCGCTTCTAAAGAGTCCGCTCTTGCACAGAAACGTGCGATACGAAACGACCCAATTTTCGAAAACAGCGACTCTAACTTCGCAATTTGCTCTGCGCTTAGTTGCGGCATACAAGATTGGTAATAGGTGTCACGATTATAAATACCATTAACGGGCATCTCATCATCACTGTGATTACAAGTCTCTGTCACCGATATAATCGCTGAAGAGTGATCTGTGGTTGCACCTGGGATAAAGAATATTTCAAACTCTCTTTTCCCCTTAGCAGCCGCCTGAATTAAATAACGGGGTCCAACGTTAGGGCGATTAGCTCTGTGCTGTTGTAACGCCTCTTGCGAGTCTATACGAGACACGCCCTGTGAGTTTTGCCCCCATTCAGGCTTTAAGAAAACCGGATAAGCTTCCGGCTGTTTAGCACCAGTATCTTCACCTTGGTCAACAAATTGTGATAAACGCCATTGTTCAGGTATCAACAAATCCATATCTAACTTAGAAAATATATGCAGATCTTGATTGAAATAATTGGCGTTTAATTGAAAGTACTTCCACGGAGCAACCAAAAATCGGCAACACCATAAAATATATGAAAGTACTAACGAAATACGTGTTAACAAAAGTGTTCCTTACTGACTTATTTATTTTTATAGTTACGGTAGTTTGTAACAAATAAAATGAAACCTAAAATTAGAATAGAAACTGCAGTATAAAACAGGCTACCACCATCGCTTTTACCTTCGTGTATCACCTCGATACCTAACGGTGTAAATAGATGGAAGAATGCCGCACCCGCCATCACAGCAGAAGCCATTAAACCACCAATCGCATGCATTAATGCGCGGCTTGGTGCACAACTTAATATGCCAACCTTTTTAAGCACCCAAAACAATGCTGGTGATAAGAGTACCAGTGATGTAATTAACTCGACACCACCTACAGCGTAAGATCCGTAGTTAGCAAATAGAGAACCAATTGTGTTGCCTAAAAAGCCTTGCATCCACACACCGATCGTACCAAAAATATGCTGTGTATCTGGGTGTAATGTAAATTTGTAAGGTAAAGATAATAAAAATACCTTAGCCACCCATATTACAACTGCCCAACTAAAAATAGGTAATAGTTTCATGTTATTCCTTGTTTAATTTATTCCAATTAAGATCAGCTTGTTCAATAAACTTATCTTTGTCATTAACCCATGTAGCTTGAACAGATTCATCATAGTTTAAATACAATTTACCTTTATAAACACTCCAAAAAGCAGGCTTTCCTGGTGCTGTGTTATCACTTGCCATTGCCCATGCACAGTAACCGCCGTATTGAGGCGCATACTTCTCAGGATCACCTTTGAATAAGGCTAAGTTATCCGCACTTGAGAAGTACCAATCAGCACCTTGATACTCTAAGGTATATTTACTGTCACCTTCTACTGGTTTATTTTCAGTGAAGTAAGCAACGACATCGTAACCACCAGCCGCTTTATTACTAAAGTAACTGGTGTAAATTGCGTCAGCAGCGTTTGCACTTTGTAATAATGCAAACCCCATTAATAACGTAACTTGTAACATTGAAAATAGCTTTTTCATATTCGGCTCTGCCCTTATATAAATGAATGTAAACAACTAGACCTTAGAGGTTCTATTTTTATTGCTTTTATTTATTAATATTTTAATGAAATAGTCATATTCTCAATATGTAACACCTAAAATAACACTTCTTAATGGCTACAAAGATCATGATAAGTAAAGACTATAGGCGCTAATAGTCAAATTTCAGATACAAAAAAGCCCCATTTAATTACTTAAATGAGGCTTAGAAAGGAAAGAAAAGTTCCGTTATAAAACAGAGAGTTTATCTTTCATCTCTTGATGTTTTGCTAACATAGTTTCACTTGGTTGACTGCTTAATAGGCTAACTGCAACAATGGCGATTGTCGCAAACACAATACCTGGAACGATTTCATAGACATCAAACCAGCCGCCAGTTAACTGCTTCCAAACTACTATTGTCACACCACCAACTAAAATACCTGCTAATGCACCGGCACGATTCATACGAGACCAAAATAAGCTCAATACGATAACAGGACCAAATGCAGCACCGAAACCAGCCCACGCATACGATACTAAACCTAATACAGAGCTGTCTGGACTGAAGGCTAAAAATAGGGCGATCAATGATAAAGCAACCACGCCTAAACGCCCTGCAAGTACCACTTTCTCTGTGCTCGCTTCTGGGTTGATATGCTGCTTGTAGAAGTCTTCTGCTAATGCTGAAGAAGACACTAACAGTTGTGAATCTGCCGTACTCATAATCGCTGCTAGAATAGCCGCTAATAAGATCCCCGCAACCACTGGGTGGAAGACACTGTTAACCAATAACATAAAGATTGTTTCGCTATCTTCTAATACACCGCCTAAGTTATTATCTACAAAGCCAATACCCACCAAACCTACTAGAATGGCACCAGCAATCGATAACGCAGTCCAAATCACTGAAATACGACGTGCAGTGGTCAGATCTTTATTACTACTTGCCGCTTGGAAACGCGCTAAAATATGTGGCTGACCGAAGTAACCCAAGCCCCATGCTGCTAACGAGATAATGCCAATAGCCGTCATCGGAGTACCATCAGTATTACTAAAGGCAGATAGTAATTCTGGATTTTTTAAGGCTAAAGAAGACGTTAAATCGCCTAATGATCCATCCATTGCAATCAGCGGAACAGCAACCAGTGCAGCAGACATTAACAAACCTTGTACTAAGTCAGTCCAAGATACCGCTAAGAACCCACCAAATAAGGTGTATGAAACCACACAGACAGTACCAATAATCACGGCAATTTTATAATCCAAATCAAACACAGTTTGGAATAATTTACCGCCAGCAACTAGACCAGCACTGGTATAGAAAAGGAAGAATAATAGAATGAAGAAAGCAGAAATAGTTTGTAGTAACTTGCTTTTATCTTCAAAACGACGTGCAAAATAGTCCGGTAATGTTAATGAATCATTAGTCACTATAGTGTAAGTACGTAAACGCTTTGAACATATAAGCCAATTTAACCAGCTACCAACAAGCAAACCACCAGCAAGCCAAAATGACCCATAGCCAGCAACCAGAGCATAACCTGGTAATCCTAATAACAACCAACCACTCATATCCGAAGCACCAGCAGAAATAGCTGTTGGCCAAGGACCTAATTGACGTCCTCCTAAAAAGTAATCTGATGAATTGACGGTTTTGCGATAAGCCCAGTATCCAATACCCATCATCATCGCTAAATAAACAAGAAAAGTTGCAATCACTGCAACATTTTGGTCCAACATAAGAAATAATCCTCTTAAACACTACCCTGTGATAATTAGTATTAACGAGAACAACAATCATTCCTTAATCAGAGTTCTTAACAATACACTAACAAAATAGTCACCAAATAGTCTGACTTCTGATTTTTTCGCTCAAAATTAAAACAAAATGGCTGATTTCAAGCCAATTAATGAGACCTAAGTCACAGTTAAAAGAGTCTAGTTTTCAGCCAAAATAAATAAAACCGTATACAAAACAACCGCTCTAAAACTGATATACCATGCCTGTTGATACAATAAAACTATCGTTATCATAGAATTCGATATTGGCATCCTCTCTGCTATATCCAAGCATTACGGTCCAATCCCAGCTCTTCCAGTTAAAGGGACGTTGATAACTGTACACAGAAAAAATACTGACAGTATCAACCTTTTGTGTTGTATCAAAAATAGGATTTTCTTGTTGATGAAAACGTTTGCCAACACCTAAAGTCGTTATTAGGGTATGTCTATCACGAAACAACATCACCGCGACTTGAGCAACGTATTGATTAAAGCTATTGGCATCGCCTTCTGCGTTGCGATGTGTGTATTGCAAACTTGGTTTAAGCAATAATCCACTGTCGATGGGTAACAAGGTTTCTACTTCGAATTTTTGATACAAGCTATCGCGCTGTAATGCCGCTATTTCCTGTTCATCCATTAACTGACTTTGTCCACTTTCCTCATCATCAATGCTGCTGCTAGCCACCGCATATTTAAATGTAAATGGAGATCCCAAAATGCGTTCCACGGCAATCCTTGCACCACCAACACTCACATCGGTAGTATCACGGTTACTTGCTTCAACAAAAGGATCTGACCAGGTTTCGTTAAAGAAAGATAATTTTGGGAAAAAAGCAAAGGTCAACTTACTGTCATCACTAAACTGGTGCCTTAATCCAAGTTCATATTGAAACTGAGCAATGGCGACTTGATCGCGACTATTACCAAGAAAAAATTGCGTATTAAGGTTATCTAAAGTGTACAGCACAGTGCCTAAAGGGTAGGTCAAACTCGATCCTGAAAACTGACCGCTATTGGTTAAATTATCAGTGATTTGGTTATCATCGTCCGTATCAAATTGTGAGGTACCGCCGCTATACCCAACATTCACACTTAATGTCACACCCCAACCCGCTTCTTTGCTGAGAGGCTCTGCTAGTAAAGCATGACTCGCGACCATCATTACTATTGGTAAACACTTTGTCACTTTCAACATACGTCACTCCTTTACGATCAATAAACCTATTTAATCAATGGCGCCAGCAACTTCTCTAAACCATTTAATTTAACTTCATAGATAAGCGCTAATTGTTCACCAAGTTTGCCTTCTGGAAAACCTTTACTATTAAACCAAACCAAATAGGGCTCAGGTAGATGAATTAATTTACTGCCAGCATATTTTCCGAAGGGCATTGTTTGATTGATAGCATCGCTTAATGCTTGTGGGTTCTCCAACATATTCATTCCTTTAAGCAGGTAGTAATTAATTCCATTAAACACAACATCTTTGAATTAATCTGAGTAGTCGCCATATTAAAGCCAATATTTAAACGAAAGCAATCTGAATATAAGCCCAGTGTGCTGAACTCATCACCAATACGAATATCAAGATTATTTTGTCTCGCTAATTGCTTTAATTTACCTGTATTAAGCTTAACAACCTCAACCCATAATACAAAACCACCTGTAGGATGACTGATTTTACTGTTTACTGGTAAGTGCTCATGCAAATAATGAATGTACTGCCGTGTTTGTTGCTGTAAATATAAACGTATTTTTTTTAGGTGATTAGCATAGTCACCACGTTCAATAAAGTCTGCGATTGCTAATTGTAAAGGTGATGTAACACCTTGGTTGGCAAATAAGCGTTGTCGTAAATAAGCATCTAAATAACGTCCAGGTAAACACCAGCCTAACCGATAACCTGCAGCAATGGTTTTAGATATTGAACCACACCACAATACATAACCCTCACTATCCCAATGTTTTGCTGGTAAAGGAATGACCTGCTGCGCGCCTAACTCTAAATACACATCATCTTCAATAATCGGAATTTTATATTGTGTCGCTAATTCAACTAGTTTTTGTTTTTGTAAGGCACTCATGGATGTACCTTGCGGATTCATATGCGATGTACAAAACAATCCGGCTTTTATCGTTCCTAATTGCATCTGCTTTTGCAGTTGCTCAAGATCGATCCCTTCTTCAACGGAGGGGATCTCAACAACAGCTCGCTTCATCACCCCAAGTAATTCCAATAAGCCTGAAAAACAAGGCGAACTAATAGCAACCGCATCCCCAACTTCAGTGGTGATTTCAATTGCTGTTCTTATGGCATCCAAACAACCATGGGTGACCACACACTGCTCAGCCGAAAAATGAAAATCAACCTGCTGAAAGTGTTTACTTAAATTTTCTCGTAGACACAGTTCTCCTTGTGGATCGGGATAATGACTTAATAAACTACCCTGCTGTTTGATTGCACGCTTAACGCTCTGTTGTAATTTAACAATCGGCATCAATTCGGGGTCATAACGTGCAATGCCAAGCGGACAAGGATCAACAAACGGGTTATAAGGTGATGGCAATTGCGGTTGGGTAGTGATGCTCTTAAAGTTCACCAAAGTCGGTGTGTTAGGCTTTCCCTGCATGATAGATTGTTGTACAACATAATAACCTGATTGTGGTTTGGCTAATAACCAACCCAAAGATTCTAAATGTTGATAACAATTTAAAGCCGTTGTCATACTGACATTATGTAAGAGTTTAAAGTTACGTAATGACGGCATTTTACTATTAACAGCGAGTTGTCCCGATTCAATTTGTTGTATGCACTGTTGCGCTAACTGCTTATACCTCACTTTTCTTCCCCATTAAATTGTACCGCTTTTATTTTTAATTTTTGTATCTGTTCTCTTTTTTAGTTTGTTTGATAATAACCACAAGATCAAGCATTCCGTGATTACCCCATAAAGGAGATAAGATGAAAAAAAATGATTTAATATTAGGCGTGATAGTCATGGTGGTATGGGGATTAAACTTCTCAGTGATAAAACTCGGTGTTAACGAGATTGACCCACTATTATTAACGGCATTACGTTTCAGCTTAGCAAGCTTACCCGCTATCTTCTTTGTTAGAAAACCTAATGTGTCATGGTTATATTTAATTGTATATGGTTGGTTATTTGCCATAGGCATTTGGGGGATGGCAACTTGGTCAATTCAATCAGGATTAAGCGCTGGCATGGCGTCGGTTTTATTACAGATGAACGTGGTGTTTGGGTTATTTCTAGGCTACTTCCTACTAAAAGAGTCGCTTTCCTTTAATAAAATAGTAGGAAGTTGCCTCGCACTGGTTGGATTATTGATCTGTTTAACCACAACCAATGGTTCAATCACTCAATCGGGGTTAGTGCTTATATTGCTTGCCGCCTTATCTTGGAGTTTAGCAAGCATTACTGTAAAAAAAGCAGCGCCGAAACAAGTGTTTGCATTTAGTTTATGGGCGATGGCATGTGCACCTATCCCTTTATTCTTAATTGTCTATTGGCAATCGGGTAGTTTGCCTTTTACGTCATTACCTGACCAACTCAACGGCCGGGTTATTTTTTCGGTATTGTTTCAAGCTTACCCTGTGACGTTGTTAGGTTATTGGATTTGGAATCGTTTATTAATTTCCTACCCATTAACCATGGTCGCACCGCTCACTTTATTAGTGCCTATTTTTGGCTTATTAGGGGGCACACTATTTTATCAAGAAGAGATTAGTCTACTCACATTGATTGCAAGCCTGTGTGTGATCAGCGGCGTATTTGTTGGATTTATCACCTTTAAACCCGCTAGAAAATTGGTATAGGAAACTTCAATAAAAAGCAGGTAAACTAACCAACCATTATTTATTGACTGGACCTGTTATGACTTACCAAGCCGCTATTTTTGATATGGATGGTTTGCTGCTAGATACCGAGCGTGTCTGTATGCAAGCCTTTGAGCAAGCTTGTCAGCAACTATCGCTGCCTTTTGTTAAAAGCGCTTACCTCAAGATCATTGGTCGCAATGCACAAGGTATTGAACAAGCGATTATGGAGCACTATGCACAATACATAGACTATGCTCCATTACGTAAAGCTTGGATGGACGGTTATTGGCCAATCGTGGAAACGCAGGCAATTCCTGTGAAAGCAGGTGTTGTCGCATTATTAGACTGGCTTAAAGCCCGCTCTATTCCAGTAGCGGTAGCTACCTCTACCCACCAGCAACTTGCAAGAACTAAGCTAAAGTTATCTGGGTTAGATCATTATTTTGAGCATATTAGCAGTGGTTGTGAAGTCAGCAATAGCAAACCTCATCCAGAAATATTCTTACTCGCAGCGCAACGCTTAAACATAGCACCACAAAATTGTTTAGCCTTTGAGGATTCAAGCAATGGGGTTATATCAGCATTAGCAGCAGAAATGACAGTATATCAAGTGCCCGACCTCGTCATTCCCGATGAGCAGATCATCGGGTTAGGACACAATATCAAAGCATCACTTAATGATGTACTCGATGAACTCAAGCAAACAAAACAAGTTAACTGAGTATTATGAAGCTGGCAGCTGATTCACAAAAATAAGCTGCTCGGTTTTAAAACCATATTCTTGTGCAGTATTAATAAAGTCTTGTTTAATCTCATCACTGATCTCAGGAGTGCGAGATAAAAGCCATAAATACTCATGGTTATAACTGCTTATAAACGCATATTGATAATCAACTTGGTCCATTTTAAAAATAATATATGAGCCGTAAAATGGGCCAAAGAACGATACTTTTAAATGCCCTGTATTTTTATCATCAACAAAGTAGGCTTTACCCTCAGCCTCTTTCCACTGTTTATTTTCTGTAGAGTAACCTTTATTAACGACTTTTATACCACCATCTTCACGCATTGAATAAGTAGCTGTCACTTGCTCTAAGCCTTCTTCAAAAGAGTGATCTAAACGCGCTATTTCATACCAGGTCCCTAGGTATCGTTCACTATCAAAGTTTTTAACCGCTTTCATCCCTTCTGGTATACCAGTACAACCTACTTGTAAGATGACTGCTACTATCAATAATAGAAACTTCATTATTTTTTCCTTATCACTGTATTAATGATGATTAATACGTAATTTATAGAAACTTAGACCACAGAGGTTTAATGAAAAATATACTGTTTGTGCATTTAATACCAATCACAGTAAGTAACTGATCTATT
>NZ_QOCB01000079.1 GCF_003318165.1 Psychromonas sp. B3M02 | reverse complement strand
ACGCCTCAAACTAAGCCATTTTTCCGGCGCAAAATTTAGCTCAGTTATTTAATACAATTGGTATTAAAGCTCTTTGTATTTGTCATAAACAATATGCGAGTAGGCACCCACTGGTTTTTTAGTGATAACAGGTGCTGAGTCACTGCTTAATAAAATATCCACTGTACGGTCAAATGCAGCTGGATCTAAATAACCCATATCATCACCTGAGCCTAATAACTTAGCGACTTCCGTCATCATACGGATTTGATGAGCTTCAGTTTGCGCACCTGTGTCATCATACTCTAGGACGATCATAGCGGCTTCTTCAGGGTTGTCTGCTGCCCATTTCCAACCTTTTAATGATGCTTTTAAGAATTTAGCGTAGGTTTCTACTTTCTTGTCGTCTTTTAAGTCTTCTTCAAGTACGTATAAACCATCTTCTAAAGTCGCCACACCTTCATCTTCATACTTAAATAGTACTAACTCTTCAGGTGTTAAACCGCCATCCATGATTTGACCGTATTCATTGTAGGTCATGGTCGAGACACAATCTGCTTGTCCTTGGAAGATTGGGTCAACATTAAAGCCTTGTTTTAAGACAGTTACACCCTCGTCACCGCCTGTGGTTGGGTAACCTAGCTGTGACATCCAGCTAAGGAATGGGTACTCATTACCAAAGAACCAGACGCCAAGGGTTTTCCCTTTAAAGTCAGCCGATGTTTTGATGCCACTGGACTTTAAACAGGTCAGCATCATCCCAGATTTACTGTAAACCTGAGAGATATTGACCATAGGTAAGCCTTTTTCACGTGTTGCTAATGCGGAAGGTAACCAATCCACAATAACGTCTGCACCACCGCCTGCTAATACTTGAGCAGGTGCAATATCAGGGCCACCGGGTTTAATAGAAAGGTCAATGCCTTCGTCTTTATAGTAACCATTCTCTAAAGCGGCGTAATAGCCTGCAAATTGAGCTTGTGTTACCCATTTTAATTGCAGTGTCAGTTTATCTGCTGCACTAGCGCTAAAGCTTGATGCAAATAAAGCGGCGCCCGTTGCGAGTGTGATTAGCGTTCTTTTCATAGTTTATTCCCTTTTCTATTGTAAAGTGACGTAAAACTAATTGAATTCAATGTCCTACTGTTATTGAATTAATTAGATAGCATTAACTGTTTTTACCTTCTCGGTACGAGGGGTGCCAAAACAATAAGGACTTCTCTAATAAAGCAAGTGCCCCATAACTTAATGAACCCGCTATCGCGGCCACCACAATAGTGGCCCATACCAAGTCCATATTCATTCGACCTACCTCGGTCGAAATTCGAAATCCCATGCCAACGATAGGTGTGCCAAAGAATTCAGCAACGATCGCGCCGATTAAGGCTAATGCAGAGTTTAATTTCAATGCATTAAAGATAAACGGAAGGGCATGAGGTAATTGGTTCTTAAAGAATATTTGTGATTTTTTAGCGGCATAAGTGTGCATCAAATCTTTATGTAGTGCATCGGTGGATTGCAAACCCGTTAGGGTATTAATGAACATCGGGAAGAAGGTCATTATCACAATCACTGCGGCTTTAGACTGCCAGTCAAAACCAAACCACATCACCATGATTGGTGCGATACCCACAATCGGAATCGCAGACATAAAGTTGCCCAATGGCATCAGTGCATCCTGCAGTACTTTATTCCTGACTGCCCATTGCGCCACTAGAAAGCCCGATAAACACCCTATGATATATCCCGCCAATACCGCTTTTAAGTAGGTTTGTTTAAAGTCAGCCCAGAGCATCGGAATATTACTGATCAACGCATGGAATATGTTGCTGGGTGCAGGCATTAAAATAGGCGAAATAGCATAACCTTGAACAATACTTTCCCAGGTTAATATCAGCATAAAAGCGAATAAAGTTGGAATGATTGGTTTAATGTATTTGTATTTAGTTTCTAGATTAGTTAACTGTCCTAATAATTTAGCCATACTGTAGGCCGCTGCGATTAATAATAAAACTGAAGGTGAGAAGGCATGATAGAAACCCGTTTCACTAAACACCACTAACCCTAATTGCAGTACAATTAAAGCGATATAGATACAATTTTTTAATGTTTTAGGCATGATCAAGCTCTCCTCGGCGGCGCAACAGCACTCTTTCTGCAATCCCTACTAACCAGACTAAAATAGATCCCAACGTTGCGGCAACGATCAGTGCTGACCAGATTTGTTCGGTTTGACCATAATAGGAGCCACTCAGTAAACGAGCACCCAATCCACCCTGTGCACCAGTAGGTAATTCAGCGACAATCGCACCGACTAATGCAGCGGCAATTGCCACTTTTAAACTTGCAAACAGGTAAGGTTGTGCTGAATACCAACGTAACTTCCAGAAGATATCCTTAGCGGTAGCACTGTAGGTGTGCATTAACTCTTCATGTAATTTATCCGATGAACGCAAGCCTTTTACCATGGCAATGGTGACCGGAAAGAAGGACAAATACATAGAGATAATCGCTTTAGGGATCACACCAGTAATGTTAATTGCGCCTAATACCACCACTATCATGGGGGCAATAGCTAGGATAGGAATCGTTTGTGAGGCAATCACCCAGGGCATTAAGCTCGACTCTAAGGTTTTGTTATGTACTATGCCCACGGCAATTAAAATACCTAACAAAGAGCCAAATACAAAACCTAACAAGGTAGAATTGAGGGTAATTTGTGCATGGTAGATTAAAGAACGTTTAGAGGTTACTGGGCGATCAATAATCGACTTGATCAACTCTTGTCCCACTTGATGAGGTGCAGGCAACATTGGGCGCTTTACGTCGTAAGCACCTGCAATAATCTGCTGATAGGTCCAGGATTGATTTTTGCGCTCTAGGTTATTAATCAGTTGATTACCATTCATCAGTAAGGCTGCGAGATACCAAACCGCAATCACGATCGCAAATACACTGACGAAAGAAAAAATCTTTTGTTTCATAAATGTCTAATCCTTTAGTCGGTTATGATTAATCGATAGCATGCTCGTGAGCAAGTGCAGTACGAATCTCGCTGGCTAAGGCATGAAAAGCTGGGTCGTCGCGTAACGCTAAGGTTTTTAATCGAGGTAATGGGCTCTCTATTACTTTAACGATACGGCCGGGACGTGGTGACATCACTACAATATGAGTGGAGAGTAAAACCGCTTCATCAATCGAGTGGGTTACAAAAACGACCGTTTTTTGTGTTTCACTCCAAATTCGCAGTAGTTCAATGTTCATGTGATCACGGGTTATTTCATCCAATGCACCAAAGGGTTCATCCATTAGTAATAAATCTGGATTTAAACACAATGCGCGGGCAATAGACGCGCGTTGTTGCATTCCACCTGATAGCTGCCATGGAAATTTCTTATGGAAGTCTTGTAATCCAACCATTTTTAAATACTTATCTATTTGTTTATTTTGTTGCGCAGGTGATAAGCCTGAAATTTCCATAGGTAAAGCGCAGTTTTGTTGGATATTACGCCAAGGTAATAAAGCGGCGGCTTGGAATACGTAACCATACAAGCGGTTTAAACGCGCATCCTGTGCATCGGTACCATTGACTTTTAAATCACCTGACGTGGCTTTTTCTAAATCGGCTATAACCCGCAGTAAAGTGGTTTTACCGCACCCAGAAGGGCCGATAAAAGAGACAAAATCACCACTTTTAATACTTAAATTAATATTTGATAGCGCATGTACATCGCCATCTTTACTGGGAAAAATAAGCGATAAATCATCAATGGCGATCATTTCTCGCTTAGTTTGTTCAGCTTTTTCAGGCTTTTCAGTTACTTCGGGGGCAGATTCCATTGCTGCTTCTTCAGTTGCTAGCATATAACCTCACTTATCTGTTTGTTATTTTTATTAACGTTCAACCGTATAAGGTGCATGCTCTTGGTTATATTTTTTAACCGCATCAAATATGGTCGGGTAAGCAGGGCGTTTGATATAGCGTCCAGCGCCTTCAACAACATTCAGTTGACCATCTTTAAAGACCACTTTCCCTTGGCTGATGGTAATATGTGGCGAGCCTGTAACAGTGCGTCCTTCAAAAATATTAAAATCAATTTTTTGGTGATGTGTTTTAGCTGATAGCGTATGTTCTTTAGCCGGATCCCAAATCACAATATCTGCATCAGAGCCCACTGCAATACAGCCTTTCTGTGGGTAAATGTTGAATATTTTGGCTGTATTAGTAGAGGTCACTGAGACAAACTCATTTTCAGTTAAGCGGCCTTTATTAACACCTGAGTCCCATAACACCATTAGGCGGTCTTCAACACCGGCTGTCCCGTTAGGAATTTGTGTGAAGTTATCTTTCCCCATGGCTTTTTGATCTTCACAAAAGCAACAGTGATCGGTGGCGGTCGTTTGTACTGTGCCACCTTGTAACGCCTTCCATAAGGCTTCTTGATGGCCTTTAGGGCGAAAAGGAGGGCTCATGACATGCGCAGCAGCTGTTGCCCAATCTGGATTTTTGTAGACACTATCATCTAGTTCTAAATGCCCAGCTAAACATTCACCATAAACACGTTGTCCTTCGGATTTTGCTCGTGCTATTTCATCAATAGCTTCAGTGCATGAAACATGAACTAAATACAAAGGAACGCCAATGGATTGAGCAATACGAATAGCGCGGTTAGAAGCTTCACCCTCTACTTCTGGTGGACGTGATTGCGGATGTGCTTCTGGGCCTGTTATGCCCGCTTTAAGCATCTTTTGTTGTAAATGATGTACTAACTCTCCATTTTCAGCATGCACTGTGGGCATGGCACCTAGCTCTAAACAGCGGTTAAAGCTGTTTACCAAGGTTTCATCTTCGGCCATGATGGCATTTTTATAAGCCATGAAGTGTTTGAAGCTATTGACGCCTTCTTCTGTTACTAGAGTTTGCATATCTTGTGATACTGATTCATCCCACCAAGTGACGGCCACATGAAAAGAGTAATCGGAAACCGAGCGCGACGCCCAACCTTTCCAAGTGTCAAATGCTTCCATTAAAGGTTGTTGTGGGCTAGGGATAACAAAATCGATGATCATAGTCGTACCGCCTGCCAGGCCAGCGGCTGTACCTGAATAGAAGTCTTCGCTGGCTACTGTACCCATAAACGGTAATTGCATATGTGTGTGCGGGTCAATACCGCCTGGCATCACTAATTTTCCTGTTGCATCGATCACTTCGGTACCTTCCGGTACTTCAAGCTCATTGCCTATTGCTTTAATAACGCCATCTTCACAATACACATCTGTAAACAGACTTTGATCTGCGTTAACTAGCTTTCCGCCTTTGATTAATAAACTCATTGTGATCAACTCCTCCATGAAGGTGGCCTTGCGCGCACCAATAATAAAATCGAGATGCTCATCTTGAATATGATATTTACAAGATAAGATTTGTGTTTATTAAAGGGTTTGCAATTTACAAGCCAACAACTAACTAACTGACCAACTGGACGGGAATTGTTGTTCTGATAGGCGCTGTTACTTACTTATAGGCAATTAAAGTCTATTTTTAAAGGGGTTGGTAAATAGTAGGGAGGCAATAGCCTTGCTCAATATCAGGGCATTTGCTCACCATAGTGGTGCATGAATATTGTACTGATAATGATTAATATCTATTCTATTTGTTTTAAATGTATGCAAGTAGCTATATATAAGGGGTGTCATTAAACTTTAAACTTGTTGTCCTGTTGGTCAGTATCTTGCATTGTACTAAATTAATTATGTTATGTGCGTAATGTCGTTTAAATCAACTTGTATTGGAGTCAAACATGGAAGCATTAAAAATTAATAGTGATCGCCTCTGGGATAGTTTAATGGTAATGGCGAAAATAGGGGGCACAGCGAAAGGCGGATGTTGTCGTCTTGCATTGACTGATTTAGATAAGCAAGGACGTGAATTATATATTAAATGGGCTGAAGAAGCGGGCTGTACTGTAAAGGTTGATGCAGTCGGTAATATTATGTGTACTCGCCCTGGTGAAGATATGAGTTTACCGCCAGTGGGAACAGGCAGTCACCTTGATACCCAGCCGACAGGTGGTAAGTTTGATGGTGTATATGGTGTATTGGCTGGGTTAGAAGTGGTGCGTACAATGAACGATCAAGGCATTAAAACTAAGCACCCCATTGAAATTTCAGTCTGGACAAATGAAGAAGGTTCGCGTTTTGCACCTGCTATGATGGGCTCTGGTGTGGTTTCTGGTCGCTTTACTCTGCAAGAGATTTTAGACACTAAAGACGTTGATGGTTTGCGCTTAGGTGATGAACTTGAACGCATTGGTTTTGCGGGTGAAACGCCGGTTACTGGTCGTCAATTCCATGCTTTCTTTGAAACACATATTGAGCAAGGGCCTTATTTAGAAGCAGAAGAAAAACAAGTGGGCGTAGTGACTGGTGGTCAAGGGCAACGTTGGTATAACGCAGTGTTAACTGGGCGAGAATCTCATGCTGGTACCACACCTATGCATTTACGTAGTGATGCATTAATTGCAAGTTCGCAACTGGTGTTAAAGGTTGAAGAGATCGCCAAAGCGCATCCACCAGGCTGTGGCACAGTGGGCTTTATGCAAGTGATGCCAAACTCGCGAAATACTATTCCAGGCGAGATCTCCATGAGTATTGACCTACGTCATCCGATTGATGAAGAGCTAACTAAAATGGATGAAGCCTTAAAAGCTGCGATTAAAGAGATAGAGGCAACGGGTCCAACCATTGCACTTGACCCATTCTGGTATTACGAACCTATTCACTTTAACGAAGACTGTGTGAATGCAGTACGCCAAGCAACGGTCGACTTAGGTTATAGCCATATGGATATTATTGCGGGGGCTGGACATGATGCTTGTTATGTTTCGGATTTTGCTCCGACGAGTATGATTTTTACACCCTGTTTAGATGGAATTAGTCACAATGAAATTGAAAGTACCACTCAGGAAGAGTGTGAAGGGGGCTGTTCTGTACTGTTGAATGCTATGCTGACCATGGCTGAAGTGGTTTAGGTTACACTCAGTAAAGGCAATTAATTAGTCGTTTAAACACATTGTAAATAAGTTGATAAATACTTTATTTACAATGTGTTATAAATTTTAAATCGGCATGTTATAGTTGTTTAATACCACATCCTCTTAATACTATTTGCGTGATCAGTTCTGCACCCGTTTCAAAATCATCATCATCTAACTCCGCTTTACCCATCAAAATACTACTTTGTAATCCATAGTCGGCATAGGCTTGTGTTGATGACCAGATCATAAACAGTAAATGTTCTGGGCTAATTGGGTTCATCCATTGCTTGGCGATCCACTCACGAATCACTTGGCAGGTGCTAATAAACTGTACTTTTAAGTCGGTTTGTAGCTTTTCTTTTAAAAATGGCGCGCCATGTAGTAGCTCAGAAGCAAAGATACGAGAGGCATTGGAGTGATCTTTAGATTGTCTTACCTTAAGCAGAATATACTGTCTGAGCGCCTCTTTAGGATGCTGATCTGCGGTCATCTCTTCCATATCCACCAACCAAATCTTTAAAATTTGGCTAAGTACTTCTTTATAAAGCACCTCTTTAGTTTTGAAATAATAGAGAATATTCGATTTTGGCAGGTTCGCTTGTTCGGCAATAGAAGAGATAGTGGTGCCATTATAGCCAAATTCAGCAAAGCGCTGTTCTGCTACGGTTAAAATTAACTGTAGGTTACCTTTACGAATATCAGCTGATTTTCGGCGTTTTATTACACTTTTCTTAGTGTCAGTCATTAATCATTCTCCGCACTGTTTTATCGCAACAGCCTTGTCATGGTGCAGCATTACTCCACATTCATATCTTAGATCGAAGTGATTACTATTTAAAGACTTATAAGCGATCTCAGCGTTTAATATAAGCTTAATTTTTATACTAAGCAAAACAATCGCTTAGCCTCATGTTCGTTTTTTAATCTAACTTGTTGACTCTGTGGTCAGGTAGTTGGCTTGTTGTTTGCATTGTCCAAAGGGTCAATCATAAAAAGATAGTGCAACATTAATTATAAATAGGAGAGGTTATAGTGATGAATATGGACAATTCAGTAAACTATTCACAGCAACAATTAGCATTAGACCAAATGTTTAAGGACATCAATCCAGCCTTAAGTGCGCGTCAGGCAGGTATCGAAAGTTCACGTTGTTATTATTGTTATGACGCACCTTGTATTAAGGCATGCCCATCTAAAATTAATATTCCTAGCTTTATCGCTAGTATTCATGCCGATGATTTAACCGGTGCTGCTAAAACTATCTATAAAGAAAATATTATGGGGGGCAGTTGTGCACGTGTTTGTCCTACTGAAATTCTCTGTGAGCAAGCTTGTGTGCGTAATCATGAAGCTGAAAAAGCGCCTGTAAAAATTGGTTTATTACAACGTCACGCAACGGATAATGCGGAATTTGAAGGGCATCCCTTTGAACGTGCAGAAAACACAGGTAAAAAAATTGCTGTGGTAGGTGCTGGCCCTGCTGGGTTAAGTTGTGCACATCGTCTAGCACTGTTAGGTCATGAGGTGGAAGTATTTGAAGCACAGCCAAAAGCGGGTGGTTTAAATGAATATGGTATCGCTAAATACAAGTTAACCGAAAATTTTGCTCAGGAAGAGGTCGACTTTATCTTAAGTATCGGTGGTATTACGGTGCACTATGATCGCGCGCTCGGTAAAGATATTAGCCTATCAACACTTAAGGAAGAGTTTGATTCGGTGTTCCTCAGCATTGGTTTACAAGACACTTCATCACTGTATTTAGAACATGAAGATAACGATTCAGTATTAAATTCAGTTGATTTCATTAAAGAGTTGCGTCAAGCCACTGATATTGACCAACTGGATATCCCAAAAGACAGCGCAATAGTGATTGGTGCAGGTAACACCGCCATTGATATCGCTTGTCAATTAAAGCGTTTAGGTACTGAAGAGGTCACCTTAGTTTATCGCCGTGGTGAAGCACAAATGAGCGCTACCGGCCATGAACAGCAAATAGCTAAAAACCATCAAGTTCGTATTAAAACATGGAGTCAGCCAGAAAAAATTAACCTTGATGAACAGGGTAAATTAAGGTCAATGACCTTTAGTAAAACCTACCTCGATCAAGACAAGCTAAAAAGCACTGGAGAGCAGTTTGAAGTGCCTTGTAGTGCTGTGTTTAAAGCCGTTGGTCAAAAAATGGCATACCCACAAACCGAACAACTTATTCCTACTATTAGTAACGGTAAAGTCGCTACATTTCATAACCAATTAACCAGTATTGAAGGTGTGTTTGCAGGTGGAGATTGCACGGGTGTAGGGCAAGACTTAACTGTTGAAGCAGTGCAACAGGGCAAACTAGCGGCATTAGCCATTCATCAAGAACTAACTTCATCTGAGGAGAAATAACATGGCTGATTTATCAATTGATTTTGTAGGTATTAAAGCACCCAATCCATTTTGGCTAGCTTCAGCGCCACCAACAGACAAAGCCTATAACGTTGAGCGTGCTTTTGAAGCGGGTTGGGGAGGGGTAGTTTGGAAAACCTTAGGTGAAGACCCTGCTGCGGTCAATGTTTCATCTCGTTATTCTGCACTGTATGACCACAATGGTGAGGTGTCTGGTTTTAACAATATTGAATTAATCACTGACCGTAGTTTAGAGATTAACTTGCGAGAAATTGAAGCGGTGAAAAAAAGCTGGCCTGACCGTGCCTTAGTGGTGTCGTTAATGATGCCTTGTGAGGAACAGATTTGGAAAACTATTTTAAAACAAGTAGAAGCAACTGGCGCTGATGGTATTGAACTTAACTTCGGTTGTCCTCATGGCATGCCTGAACGCGGCATGGGGGCTGCTGTTGGCCAAGTACCTGAGTATGTTGAGATGGTCACTCGTTGGTGTAAAGAGCACAGTAAAATGCCGGTCATTGTTAAGTTAACGCCCAATATTACCGATGTAAGGTTCCCAGCGCGTGCCGCTAAAAGTGGAGGGGCCGATGCGGTGTCGTTAATTAATACCATCAACTCTATTACCAGTATTGACCTTGATGCGATGGCTGCTCGACCAATTGTAGACGGAAAAAGTACACACGGTGGTTACTGTGGTCCTGCCGTTAAACCGATTGCGCTGAATATGGTGGGTGAAATTGCTCGTGACCCTGAAACCGCTGGTTTACCGATTTCAGGCATAGGCGGCATTGGTAATTGGCGTGATGCTGCTGAGTTTATCTCCTTAGGCGCTGGCTCTGTACAAGTTTGTACTGCGGCGATGATTTACGGGTTTAACATTGTCACAGAGATGAAAGAAGGTTTATCAAACTGGATGGACAGTAAAGGCTACGAAAATATTGAAGCCTTTAAAGGATTAGCAGTTCCGAATACAACGGATTGGAAAAAGCTCAATATGAACTACAAGGTGGTGGCTACCATCGATGAAGATAAATGTATTGGTTGTGGTCGTTGTTACCAAGCCTGTGAAGATACCTCACATCAAGCTATCGAAGTGACTGCAAATGAAGATGGTACTAATAGTTTTGGCATTATCGATGATAACTGTGTGGGTTGTAATCTCTGTGAAATTACTTGCCCGGTTGATGACTGTATCACTATGGATGAGCGTTCAAAAGGGCAGCCATATATGAACTGGATGCAAGATGAACGTAATCCGCATCGTGAAGAAGTATAACGGCTCATGTCATCTATTTTTTGAGGTAAATTATGAATAAAAAACAGGTTAACCATAGTCTGACACAGTCGCAATTAGATGCGCATTGGATGCCTTATTCCGCAAACCGTGAATTCAAAAAAGACCCAAGAATCATAGCATCCGCAGCCGGGCGCTATTTTACTGATGATGCAGGGCGTAAAATTTTTGATGGATTATCTGGTCTTTGGTGTACAGGGTTGGGACATTGTCGACCGGAAATTACTGAGGCAGTGAGTCAGCAACTTAATACCCTTGATTACTCACCAGGTTTTCAGTTTGGCCATGAGAAGTCATTTCAACTAGCCGAAAAAATTACTGAGTTTATGCCGCAAGGTTTAAATCGCGTGTTTTATACCGGATCTGGTTCTGAAGCCGCTGAAACCTCATTAAAGATGGCACGTGGCTACTGGCGTAAAAAAGGGCAAGCGACAAAAACCAAATTGATAGGTCGTGGTTTAGGTTATCACGGCAGTAATTTCGGTGGTATCTCTGTGGGCGGCATTGGTGGTAATCGCGCCATGTTTGGGCCTGCGGTGGAAGCGGATCATCTGCGTCATACCCTATTGCCTGAAAACCTATTTAGCCAGGGACAACCTGAGCATGGGAAAGTACTAGCGGAAGAGCTGTTAGATATTATCGCATTACATGATGCGTCAAACATCGCTGCGGTTATTGTCGAGCCATTATCTGGGTCTGCGGGGGTGATTCCACCTCCTGTTGGATACTTAGATCGTCTTCGCGAAATTTGTACCGATAATAATATTCTACTGATATTTGATGAAGTCATTTGTAGTTTTGGTCGAATGGGCGCAAAAACCGGTGCAGAAGCTTTTGGCGTTGTACCAGATATGATCAATATTGCTAAACAGGTCACTAACGGTGCTATTCCGATGGGGGCAGTGGTGGCTAAACAAGAGATTTACGATACCTATATGGATAATAGCGGTGGCGACCATATGATTGAGTTTCCACATGGTTATACCTACTCAGCACATCCCGTTGCTTGTGCGGCGGGTTTGGCGACATTAGATCTTTTACAGCAAGAGAAATTACCGGAAAGAGTGAAAGCAATGAGCGATTACTTTCAGCAAGCGGTACACAGTTTAAAAGGCTGTAAGCATATTGTTGATATTCGCAATTATGGTTTTGCCGCAGGTTTTACTATTGCGCCAAACAATGGTGACCCTGCATTAAGACCTTATCAAATTGGCATGAAAATGTGGCAGAAAGGTTTTTTCATTAGATATGGTGGCGCGACTGTTCAACTAGGTTTGCCTTTCACCACTGAGAAGGCTGAAATCGATTCCTTAATTAATGCGTTAGGTGAAACTTTCAACGAAATAGCTTAAAAAAACTAATAACGTGGTAATACCACATGGAGATTGTTATGACACAAGTAGTAGGCCATTTTATTGATGGTGAAGTAATAGAAGATAATAGCCGAACACAGGATGTATTTGACCCAGCATTAGGGGAAGTTGCCACACAAGTTGCATTAGCGTCTAAAGAAACCGTGGAGGCGGCGATCGCATCGGCACAACAAGCTTTTCCTGAATGGCGTAATACACCACCTTTAAAACGTGCTCGTATTATGTTTCGTTTTAAAGAGTTATTAGAAGAAAACCGCGATAAAATTTGTCATCTTTTAGGTAAAGAGCACGGTAAAATTTTGCATGACGCAGCGGGCGAGTTACAACGTGGTATTGAGAACGTTGAATATGCTTGTGGTGCTCCCGAATTGTTAAAAGGGGAGTACAGCAAAAATGCAGGACCGAATGTTGATTCCTGGAGTGAAATGCAATCAATTGGTGTCGTGGCTGGGATCACACCTTTTAACTTCCCAGCAATGGTACCGATGTGGATGTTTCCATTGGCGATCGTGTGTGGTAACTGTTTTATTCTAAAACCTTCTGAAAGAAACCCAAGTGCACCTTTATTTTTAGCGCAGTTATTACAACAAGCCGGCTTACCTAAGGGTGTGTTAAATGTAGTAAATGGTGATAAACAAGCTGTTGATGCCATTCTCGAAGATAAACGTGTAAAAGCGGTGAGTTTTGTTGGCTCTACCCCAATTGCTGAGCATATTTATACAAAAGCAACTGCAAGCGGTAAACGTTGCCAAGCATTAGGTGGTGCAAAAAATCACGCGATTATTATGCCCGATGCCGATATGGACAATGCAGTTAATCAACTATTAGGTGCAGCTTTTGGTTCCTCTGGTGAACGTTGTATGGCGTTATCTGTGGTTGTCGCCGTAGGTGATCAAGCCGCTGATGCATTGATTGAAAAAATGACCGTCGCCATGCAGAGCTTAAAAGTCGGTGTCTTTGATAATACCTATAACGATTTTGGCCCTGTTATTACCAAGCAACATCAGCAGAAAGTAGTGGGTTACATTGATAGCGCTGAAGCCGATGGTGCAAGTATTGTTGTTGATGGCCGTGACATAAGCGTTGTAGGTTATGAAAATGGCTACTTTGTTGGCGCAACCTTGATTGATAACGTTAAAGCAGAGATGGACAGTTACAAAGCTGAAATTTTTGGCCCTGTACTTCAAGTGATGCGCGTTGAATCTATGGATCAGGCGATGCAGTTAATCAATGACCATGAATATGGCAATGGCACTTGTATCTTCACCCGTGATGGTGAAGCCGCGCGTTATTTCTCAGATAATATTGAAGTGGGTATGGTTGGCATTAACGTGCCATTACCGGTGCCGGTTGCTTACCATAGTTTTGGTGGTTGGAAACGTTCACTGTTTGGTGATTTAAGTGCCTACGGCCCAGATGGTGTTAAGTTCTACACTAAACGTAAAACCATTACACAGCGTTGGCCATCAAGTGGCGTAAGGGAAGGAGCGAGTTTCGCTTTTCCTAGTTAAAGCGTAATAGCTATGACGTTAGAGTCATATCATTAAATAGAAAGCCCTTGTTTGTAAAATGCAGACAAGGGCTTTTTTGTATCCAAGATATGCTGAAAGAAAAATGTTATTTGTTTTTTAGGTTTTCTCCTTTGGTTTTCATTCAATAAAAACAACTTACAATACTTGGTCTTATTAACGTTAACCTTATGATCAATAAGGTTTAAATTTAAGTAGTAAAAAATGTAAATTGACTCGTGTTTTAGCCTCTTAATAAATATATTGATAACCATTATCATTTATGTGAGTGTAAAATAAAATATGAAGTTAACTAAAGTATTGGCATTAAGTGCATCGGTTGCATTGACGACTGCTTGTAACGAAGACTCAACAGATTCAGTTGAATTATCGGATGTGATGAATGGCCAATTAGAAGTGGCTGTTTCTGGTTTAGCTTATTCGACGGATACACTGTCTGGCACAACCGATGAATCTGGTTCATTTGAGTATCGTGATGGTGAAACCATCACTTTTAGTCTAGCAGGTTATAGCCTCTCAGAAGTTGTGGCTGACTCTAGCATTACTATTTCTGACTTAGTAGAAGAGAGTAGCGCGCGTCAAACACAGTCAATTAAACTATTAAAAATGATGCTAGCATTAGATGACGATGGCGATATATATAATGGTCTAAGTTTAGATACCAGTGTGTTAAGCGATGACAATGCTGACTTTATCGAGATCGATGAAACGGATTTTGAACAAGCAACAAGCGCAGTGAGCAATGCGACTGCTTTTGCTTACGCTAAAACTATGAATTTAGGAAGCTATACGACCTTATCTGCTGGTAACCATCATACGCTTGGATTAACAGTTGCGGGTAAACCTTTTAGTTTTGGTGAGAACTACGGTGGGGTTGTTTATGATGAATCACCAAGCCGTTACTGTGGCAGTGAGTTAAGGTTAAAGTTAGGCAGAGAGTCTGATACAGACCTTGAACCAGGAACAGAATTAAATGAAGAAGGCAATGATAGTCTTTCTGATGAAGAAAATGCTTGTTATATAGAAGGTAATATAGCGCGACAATATGGGCTTTATAATGCCAGCTCCGGTTGGGTTACCTTGAGTGATGACTCATTAAGCTTCAAACGTATTTCAACGGATCAAACCGATGGTGCAATGGTCACGGAAGATGGTCGATTATTTGTTTTTGGGGCGAATACAGTAGGTGGCTTAGGTTTAAGTCATACTGATCCGGTTACATTCCCAACGGAAGTGTTGTTACCAAATGATGATTTAGCTACTTATGCGACATCGGGCTCGGCTAATACTTATGTTGTGACTCGTTCTGGTAATGTTTACTCGTCCGGCGATAATGGGAATTTGCAACTAGGTCGATTAGATGACTCCTCTGATGACCAAAGCACCTTCGGTTTAGTGTTAATTTCAGAGGTTATTGTTGACCTTGCTGTACGTGACCACACTGTTTATGCATTAACAGAAGATGGTGATGTCTATTCTTGGGGCAATAATTCAAGTAAGGGTGAGCTAGGTGATGGCAGTGTCAGTGTTGACCGCTCTACACCATTAAAAATATTGGAAGGTAAGAATATAGTTGCTATTGAAGCCGGTGCCGATTTTGGTTTAGCTGTTGATAATGAAGGTGTTGTTTATGGGTGGGGTAACAACAGTTATGGTGCGCTAGCACAAGGAACACCTGAGTTGAGTGGGTCTATTTATAAAGTTTCTGACGTTGAAAGTGTATTAATCCCGGAAGTGATTGATAATTTATCTACTGGCTCAGAAGCGTTAGGCTCGGATCGTATCATTGCATTCCAAGGCGGTAGTCGTAATGCCCGTGCATTAACAGAAGCTGGTGACATCTACTCTTGGGGTGACATGGGTACTGGGTATATGGGAAATGGTTATGAAACCGATAGCTCAGGTATTGAGCGTCAAATCTCAGTAGAAGCGGTTAAAAACACAACCTTAGATGACCACTTTATTGTTACTATGAGTGCTAATACATCAAGTCATTTTGCTGTCACAGAAGACAACACTGTTTATGCATGGGGATCTGGTAGTGATGGTCGTCTGGCAGTAGAGCAAGACGAGTGTGCTGAAACTAATATCAGCCTGTATGATGGGACTGCTTCATCGACAGTTTGTTACTCTCCGATTGAAATAGATGTAACACCATAATGTTATTCTGCATAAAATAGCTTATATAACGACTTAAAGGCTTTAACATGATTGTTAAAGCCTTTTTGTTATAGGTGTTAAAAAATAATGTGACAGTTAAATAGCTGATTAACGTGGTAAACTCGTCTTTTTATTAACGAGCTCGATTTTGTGTCACTGATGCAGGGTTCAACGAAACTTTTATTAATTATCATTAAAATGGATTTACTATGGCTTATTTATTATCAGTAACCTTACTGTGGGCATTCTCCTTTAGTTTGATTGGCGTATATTTAGCTGGTCAAGTTGATGCTTGGTTTAGTGTGTTTATTCGCATTGCGTTAGCCGCGCTTATTTTTCTTCCTTTTTTGAAAATACAACAAATGGATAAATCCTTAGCTGCTCGCATTATGATGATTGGTGCAGTTCAGCTGGGTTTGATGTATGTATTTTATTATCACTCATTCTTATACTTGTCGGTGCCAGAGGTTTTATTGTTTTCTGTTATGACACCTATTTATGTCACTCTCTTGAACGATGCATTAGATAAGCGTTTTAAACCTCAATTTTTTCTTGTTGCAGTGATTTCTGTATTGGGAGCTGTCGCTATTCGTTATGGCAATATCAGTAGTGATTTCTGGTTTGGACTCTTATTGGTTCAAGGTGCTAATCTTTGTTTTGCTATTGGGCAGGTGGCTTATAGCCGTTTAATGTCAGATAGTAAACTAGATCATAAAACGGTATTTGGTTGGTTCTTTATTGGTGCATTATGCGTAGCAACTGTATGTTACATCAGTTTTGGTAATCCAGATAAATTACCAACCACCACTACTCAGTGGGGGATCTTATTGTACTTAGGTACCATTGCATCGGGATTGGGATATTTTGCTTGGAATAAAGGAGCAACTAAAGTCAATGTTGGTACCTTAGCGATCATGAATAACCTATTAATCCCCGCTGGCATATTAGTTAATTTACTTATTTGGAATAAACAGGCTGATTTACTGAGATTAAGTATAGGGGCTGTGATTATTGTTGCGGCGTTAGTACTGAATCACTTTTTAAGTAAAAAGCCAGAAACATTAGTTAAAAATTAGTTGCTAAGTAGGTTAACCAAGTTTAATAACAGCGGTGAATAACACTAATGTTATTACCCTTGGTTAATACCAATTATATTAAAGCTTTATTTAAATATAGCTCTTGCTTTAGGTGCAATAAATAGTGCAATTCGGTCAATTATCAAGACACTGAAAATTGCAGCAGCACCTAGTGGAAACAGCAATGAAATGGGCAATAACAACCAGGTTGCTTGTTTCCATAAGGTTAGGTCTTTCGGTTTAGGAGGTGCCGCTAATGCTATTTTCCCCTGTGGTCGGCGCAACCACCAGATCACCACACCTGTTATACATATCAATAGGATGCCTAAACAAAATAAGGTATTAACCACATAATTCCATAGTCCCCATTGTCCCATATGTAACGAGATGCCTATCGCCATTGATTTTGCAGCTAAGCTATAATCTGCATAACCAACATCCGCTAACACTTCACCTGAGTACTGATCAAAATGTACAGTGCGGTCATCAGTCGCATTCTCAATATCTTTACTCATAGAGCTAGCTGAAGTGGTGTAAACACCTGTGTCACCTTTTGGAAAAAACACTTGGAATTGTGTAAAACCTAATGTTTGAGATTGCTCAATGATTTGATCTAAGCTGACAGTTTCAGTATTTCGGCTAGCTATAGATTCAGGTAAAGCAGACTGCTCTAATCCCCAAGGCACTTGCTTTAAACCTGGTACATTTAAACTATCATGGGTGAGGGTAGATGAAACACTACTCGCACTTTTTTGCATTGGGAAAGTGCTCCAAAGTTGTAACATTGAACCACCCCAAACACTGGCCCAAGCTAACCCTGATAAACAGAAAAAGACTAAAATAACTGATACCCAAGCACCGATAACAGAGTGTAAATCGCGCCAATATTCACGTCCTTTATTAGCCGTTACACAGAGTGCTGCTTTTAACGTTTTACCTGAGCGTGGCCACCATAAATAGAGCCCTGTGATCACCAGTAAAATAGTAAAGCTGACTGCTATTTCAATCATTTTATCGCCGCTATCACCGAGCATAAAGGTGCCATGAGTATTATCAGCCCAGGCATAAAGAGAGTCAGATATGGATAAGTCACCTAATACCTTTGCTTGGTACGGGTCTACAAAAACAGTTAATGCATCACCATTATGCATGACTTGAAAACGTGTTGAATCAGCGGGGGCTCTTGATGAGTGAATTGATTTAATAAGGTCTTCAGGGTAAGCCTGTGCGACTAATTTTTTTTGTGCTGTATAGCTGATAGGAGATTGAGTAACTTGTTCAACTTGATATAAATCTTGGTTTGTCCATTTTTCGACAACAGGTGAGTAAAGCATTAATAAGCCTGTTACCGCGAGCATCATTAAAAATGGGATAGTGTAAAGCCCTGCATAAAAATGCCATCGCCACACAGACATATAAAAAGATTTTGAGTTACTCATAGAAGTCCTTAAAAGAGTGATGTTATTGCTTTAATAACTGGTTATTGAACAATGTTATTAATGGTTTGATAGGGGAATTCGAGGGCGAAGATTATACCTTAATAGGAATAATTATTCCTGATAAATGAGCAATAACTTAAATGTTAGATATAAAAAAACCGAATGTATGACATTCGGTTTTGGAGGTAAGTCTTAAATAAGGTTAACCTTGTTTGTGTACATGTACATCCATTTGTGGGAATGGAATGCTAAGGCCTTCATTGGCGAATGTTTTGTAAACATTTTCATTCATAGCGAAGAATACACCCCAGTAATCTGGTGCTTGAACCCATGCACGAACCGTGAAGTTAACTGAGCTATCTGCAAGTGCAGATACAACGATAACAACTTCCGGATCTTTAAGAATACGTGCATCAGCATCACACATTTGTTTAATGACTGCGCGTGCTTTATCAACATCATCACCGTAAGCAA
Organism: Psychromonas sp. B3M02; assembly: GCF_003318165.1. Taxonomy (GTDB): domain Bacteria; phylum Pseudomonadota; class Gammaproteobacteria; order Enterobacterales; family Psychromonadaceae; genus Psychromonas. Next base: position 19,395 of record NZ_QOCB01000079.1, on the reverse strand, counting down.
TACCAATTGTCCAATCTACACGACGCTTCTCTTCCGTTGAGAAGTTAGTCATTGAACCTGTTGATAGCCCACCATTTGGTAAGATGATTGTTTTGTTATCACCTGTTTTTAAGATAGTGTTGAAAATTTGAATTTCACGCACTGTACCAGCGTGACCTTGTGCATCAATGAAATCACCTACTTTGAATGGTTTGAATAGTAAAATCATTACACCACCTGCAAAGTTTTGCAGTGTGCCTGATAATGCCATACCAACGGCTAGACCTGCTGCTGCTAAAATAGCAACAAATGATGTCATTTCAATACCAAGCATGCCAAGTACAGAAATACCTAACATCACTTTTAAGATCATACCGATTAAGCTGTTTAAAAACGGCTTTAATGAGGCATCAACGTTACTCTTAGTCATCAACTTGTTTAAACCGCTTAACACCAGCTTGATGATCCAAGAACCAATTATCCAAACTACAATTGCAGCAATTAGTTTAGGTCCATATACCAGCGCGATTTCTGTTGCTGAATCCATTATTTCATTTGCGTCCATACATCCTTCCTTAGATTTTAAAGTACATAAAATTGACAATCTATATAAAACTGTGAAATACATCCAGCACTGATTTTAAATAATTTTCTTCATAGTGAGCTGTATCATGTTTATACAAAAAAGTGACTGTTTTTTGCTGGATTTTTAACTAATGAGTAGTAGTGGATTTTAACCACATGGAAGATCTGTAAAATGAGTTTTAGTCTCATTTAATATAGTTAGGCACTATAAAGATGAAGTTTATAATGCCTAAATTATTTACATCATGTTAATCATGTTTTATGTGTGGTGTCTGAAGCGTCTTTATCCGATTCTATGGTTTGAATCGGTTGATTTCGAACACACATTAACGCCGTTGACATATATTGGCATGTACCAATGTATAGATCATTATGCACACCTTCATATTGACAAGCTTGTGACCGCGCTTTTTCAGTGCAGGCTTGTAATGCCAATTTATTTAATGGGCCAGAATGTGCTAAAGCAGCATTAGATACAAATAGTGATATTACGCCGAGGGCTAATAAACAAAGTTGTTTTTTTAATTTTTTATCATTCATGATCTTTACTCTTCCGGTCTTGGTGGGCGTTCACCATTTTCTGGGCCACCGTTTGGTGGACCGCCAGCAGGACCACCCTCAGGTCGAACCGTTTCACCATGCATACAACCGATAAACATATTTTCACTTGGGCTAGCTGCATGGTAGTGGTATCCACGGATCTCATCAGTAGTACCACGACACTCATCAAGCATCTCTTCTTCGCCTTTAGCATTCTTCATTGCGTAAATAGGGTAACCATCCATCGCATAACCAATTAATGGTGCATGTCCGTCATCAGTGGTTTCTGATTTATCAGTACAACCGTTTGTCGAATGGTAATGATAACCTTGATGTTCATTGATATGTCCACCACAATCATCAAATGCAGCAATGGTATAACTACCTAAGATGGCATCAACAGGTGCTGGGCCGGCTAATTCTGCTCCATCAAGGGCAATACCTACAGTGTGTACTCGACCCGCCGTATTTTTAGCTGGGATAGGTGTTGTTGGAATTAAGTAGGTTTGTGTAAAGTCATCGTCAAGATAAGCCAGTTCGCACTCAATACAGTTTTGTTTGTATTGCTCTTCAACATCTGGGCGAGCTGCACCTAAACAAGCTGCTTTAGTAGCGGTATAGCGTACTTTATTGGTTTTAGCATCATAAACAGCCCATTTATCATCTTCATAATACTCATCAAGCTTTAAAATGAACTCTCCTGTTATGTCAACTAACTCTCCACTGCCATCTTTGCTAAACCATTTACCGCCATCTTCTGGGCCGTCGTTAGTGGTTCTTGGACAAAACGGGCCTGGCTCTCTACCTGCTGGTGCACCTGAAGTGACTAATTTATAACAGGTTGTTTCTGTGCCTTCCGCTGTGGTGCAGTCGACAATAGTTGGCTCTTCAGTAAATGCCCCTTTTTTAAACATTGTCAGGTTGATTCCTTGATACACTTGATTTGCCTGGCTGGTAGGGGAGGCAGTCTCTGTTACCGTTGATGTCACAGTGTCTTTTTCAGTTTCACTGTTACATCCTACTAAAGTGGCTAATGCACTAAAGGCAACGAGTCCTGTTAATATTCGCTTGTTTATTAAGCTCATGATGAGATCCTTTTTTGTTAAGAGTATAGGTGTTGATACTGCTTATTTATTTTCTTGGACTTATTATGGATAAATAGCATCAGTATCAGTTTACAATACATGCACAATTGAAATTGTGGCTTAAAGGTATCATTTTTTAGCCATAAAATCATATGGATACAATTAAACGCCACACATTTTAGTGATGCATAGGTTTATGAAAAGTTAATTTATATTATTGATAAATAACTTACACCTGATACTGACAAAGTGTGCGTGACAAAGTTCCTAACTTATAATTTTTGATTATTATGATCATAAAAAATGATAATTTTATTGTTTAAGCTTGCCACTGTATCGTTAGCACTATTATGACACCCCAATTAGTAAGATTTAAATGAAGTTTTTACATACTATGATCAGAGTAAGCGATCTTGAACAGTCCATTGACTTTTATAGCAAAGTATTAGGGATGAAAGTGTTAGAGAAAAGTATCAATGAAGCTTACCGCTATACCTTAGTTTTTGTCGGTTATGAGAGCAAAGAAGCTAGCGCAAGTATTGAGCTGACCTTTAATTGGGATACGCATGAATATCAATTAGGTAATGCGTTTGGTCATGTTGTATTGGGTGTTGAAGATATTTATGCTGCCTGCAAAAAAATAGATGCATTAGGTGGCAAAATGACACGTGAACCTGGCCCTGTAAAGGGAGGAACAACCCATATTGCCTTTATTACCGATCCCGATGGATATCAAATAGAGTTGATTCAATTAGACTAATTTAGAGGAAATAAAAATGAAAGAGGCACTATTTCAACCATTACAATTAGGTAAATTACCCCTAAAAAACCGTATCGTTATGCCACCAATGACACGTTCTCGTTCAACACAACCGGGGAACGAAGCTAATGACATAATGGCAGAATACTATGCACAGCGTACAGGTGCTGGTTTAATCGTTGGTGAAGGTACACAGATTTCTACATTAGGCCAAGGTTATGCCTGGACGCCAGGTATCTATAGCAAAGCTCAAATTGCAGGCTGGAAGAAAGTGACCGATGCAGTACATAGCAAAGGTGGTGTGATGTTTGCTCAGCTGTGGCATGTTGGTCGTGTAACCCATACTGATAATACGCAAGGTGTACAACCTATTTCATCTTCTGCGTTAAAAGCAGAAAATGTAAAAGTGTTTGTAGATAACGGTATTGGTGAACCGGGTTTTGTTGATGTTGTTGAACCACGTGAAATGACTAAAGCGGATATTGAAGAGGTCATTGGGCAATACCGTCAAGCTGCATTAAATGCATTGGAAGCAGGGTTTGATGGTATTGAATTGCATGCTGCTAATGGCTATTTAATTAATCAATTCATTGATTCAAATGCTAATAATCGTACTGATGAATACGGGGGTAGCATTGAAAATAGATTACGTTTTCTAGGTGAAGTTGTTGAAGCCATGGCAGATGCGATTGGTGCCGACCGAGTTGGGGTACGCTTAGCACCTTTTACTTCGTTAAATGGGACTGTTGATGAAACACCAGTTGAAACTTATGTTGCTGCGGCAGCGTTATTAAATAAACTAAAAGTGGTGTATATCCATATCGCAGAAGTTGATTGGGATGATGCTCCGGATACGCCTACTGCTTTTAAACAAGGTATTCGTGATGCTTACCAAGGTGTGATTATTTATGCTGGGCGTTATGATGCGGATAAAGCTGAAAGGGCCATAAAGGAGGGTATCGCTGATATGATCGGGTTCGGGCGTCCCTTTGTAGCTAACCCTGATTTACCAAATCGAATCAAACAGGGGTACCCATTAGCGGTTCATAATCCTGATACACTATTTGGTGGTGCTGAAAAGGGATTAACAGATTACCCTGAATATAATGCTTAATATCAAATTAATGTAATGATAACTATCAAAATTTAACGCATAATACGGCCACACAAAGTGATTCAACTTTAAAGCAACCTTGCAGTTTTGTTAGGTTGCTTTTGTGTTTCTGATTACAGTCTTTGTGTTATTGCCAAGCATACTATTATGCCTCAACAAAATAGTATGCTTAATCAAGTTTATCATTATAAAAGAGTATCATTATGCGTGGAGAAATCCATTTAGTACTTGCCACCTTACTAGCCGGTATCGGTTGGATCGCCTCAAAATTAGTTATTACCGGTATCCCAGGCGACCTATTTATCGCCAGTCGGTTTTTCATTGCCAGTTTTATTCTATTACCTTTCTGTTATAAAAGTATTTTACGCTTAAATGCACGCCAAGTGTGGTCTGTATGTGGGGTTGGGTTGATGCTAACCCTGGGAATCCAAGTTTGGATCTATGCGGTCTCAATTACAAATAGTCTCTCAGAAGGTGCGTTTATCATGAGCTTAGCCATGATTATCGCGCCATTTACTGCTTGGATATTTTTTAGAGAAAGACCTAATAGGGCATTTTGGATAGCCTTACCCATTGCGATTATTGGTATGATGTTATTAACCTTAGCTAATGGTTGGCAAGTGGAAAGTAGCCAATGGTGCTTCTTATTATCATCGGCGCTATTTTCAGTGCATTTTATCTTTAATAAGCGTGTTACCAATACTGTTAAACCCTTAGTCTCTATCTATCTTCAATTACTGACAGTAGGCAGCGTCAGTTTTATCTATGTGTTGTTAACCCAAGAGATTGAATATGAGTTAAACAATACGGTGATTTTCTGGTTCATTGTTTCTACCTTAATTGCCACCTCGATTCGTTATCTTTTTCAAAGCGTTGGCCAATTCTCTGTAAAGATTGAAACCGCTGCTCTGATTATGATTTTAGAGCCGATTTGGACATTGTTATTGAGTATTAGCATGTTAGGTGAGGAGGTGAAACTGCAAAAGCTATTAGGTGCTGCGGTGATCTTCTTATCTTTATTTATTTATGTGAAGCTATCACGCAGATAGTGTTAGCGTTTAACATGCACCTCGAACTCGCTTATGAACGAGGTGCATAAAACGCTTAAGCTTTATCTTGCTTAGCGCTACGTGACCAGTAACCGGCTAATAGTGAGCCGCTGATGTTGTGCCAAACAGAGAAGATAGTGCCTGCGATGGCTGCAGTTGGTGCAAAGAACTTCATGGCTAATGCTGCTGCTAACCCTGAGTTTTGTAACCCTACTTCAAAGGCAATAGTACGGCATACCTTTTCTTCAAAACCTAGCTTTTTAGTAATAAAGTAACCAGCTAATAAACCAAATGAGTTATGCAAGATAACCGCGACCGCCACCATTGGTCCCACAGTAATTAAGTTATCAACATTCAGTGCCACCACGATTGCGATAATCACTACAATAGCCGCCATCGAGATAAGTGGCAAGATAGGTGAAATTAAGCTAATTTGCTTATGCAAGAAGGTATTAATCACTACGCCTAATAGAACAGGTACTAATACAATTTTCACTAAGCTAATGATCATACCTGTGACAGGAATATCAATTGCTTTACCGATTAATAACTCTATTAATAGCGGGGTTAAGATAACGCCTAGTAAGGTACTGATTGCTGTCATAGTAATTGATAACGCAACATCACCTTTGGCTAAAAAGCACATTACATTACTGCTTGTTCCGCCTGCAACAGCACCTACAAGTACTAAACCTACGGTTAAGTTAGTATCGAAGTTAAGTAAAGTCGCGATACCTAATGCCACTAAGGGCATGACAGTAAACTGCAATATCACGCCGACTGAAACGGCTTGGCCATTTTTACTTACTTTTGCAAAATCTTTAGCAGTTAATGTTAAGCCCATGGTTAACATAATTAGCGTCAATAAAGGCACTATATAGGCTTTTAATGCAATAAATAAGTCAGGTTGGAAAAAGGCTAACACTGACAGTGCAATCGCCCATATTGGAAATAAGTTAGTTATTGTTGCGAACATCATGATTCCGAGTTTATATTTTCAAAGGGCATGAGAATAAACATTTGATTTTGAATATGCAATAAACAGCTTGTTAATATGTGTCTTTGTTTCGCATAAATGCAGGAAATCGACTTAAGGGAGAATGAGAGTGGCGTAGATTGGGTAGGTTAGAAAGTTAAAAACTAAAGTATCTGCAGTTATTGAGCGCTAAAGCTAATATCACCGTAATAAGACTGTGCGTTTCCAGCACTATTGTCGGTATCTGTCATGATCGCAATAACATCAATATAACGATAAGCTTTTAGGTTTTTTTGCTCACTACCTTTGTCGCCAAATTGCTCGATAAGATCTTGGTAAACATTCCGTTTTTCTTGATACCATTGATTAATATTGGCTTGTTTTCCACGCACAGCAAGCATCTTCACTCGATCGCCTATAAAAGCGTTATTCCATACTGTCCCTTGCGCTTGGTTACTCGACCAAACGTAACTTAAGCATTTACTACTCCAGACAGCAAAGCCGCCATCGATCACCACGTACACTCTAGCGACATAATCATCGCCCGATTTTGTTTGTTCATTTAAACCCGGAAGTTTTGCTGTTGTGAGCCAATCCCATTGTATGTAGGGTGTTTTTAATAGATCCACTGGTTTTTTTAATATCAAGCCTGAAGCACTGTTGTTACTTTCAGCTTTTAATACCGTACGTTCACCATATTTTACTAGGTTATAGCTTGATTGCCCTGCAAAGGATTCTTCTTCCCAGTCTGCTAAACCAAGGGTGGCAAAGTCTGTGATTTGGGTGACTGCTTGTACTTGTAAGCTTATCAAAAAACAAAAAAGTAATGATGTTATACGCATGATATTTCTCTTTGAATAACAAGATGAACTTGCATCATAGCGTTACATAAGGTCATTGGGCAATCTAGATTAAATGGAATGAGGATCAATTGATTAATGCGCGATATTATATTGCTGGTGTTTACTGTCAAAAGTAATTGGATGATAAATTGATACGAGTGAACATGCCTCTTCATTTTCATTATCAAAACGAAGAGGCAACTTAATTTAAGACGTTAACATTGATTGATTTTTACGACTTAATTGGAAATAACTTAATCCCCACATGATAAATCCACCTAAGAATAGCAGGGCTGCTACGTAGCCCGTTTGATTCGGTTGTGCACCTTGTGCAATGGCCATTCCACCAACCCAAGGACCAATTGCATTGGCGATATTAAAGGCACATTGTACTAAAGCTCCAATCATCGCGTGACCATCTGGTGAAACATCCATGAGTAAGGTTTGAATTAATGTGGCTAATCCGATACTGCAGCCAATTAAGAAGATCACCGCATATAATTGCCAAATATTATGGCTTGCACCCACATACATAAGGGCAAAAATAATCGTAAAAACTAAGCTTAATCCGGTCGCTTTTATGGCAGACCCATCGGCCGCTTTACCTAAGAAATAGTTACCGATAGTGCAGCCAATGCCAAACATTACCATGGCAATAGAAATGGTATAAGCAGGACTATGTGTTACATCTAGGATGGTGTCTGCGATATAAGTATAGATACAGAATACACCGCCAAAGCCAACAATAACTATGCCTAGAATCGACCACACTAGTTTGTCTTTTAATACACTTAATTCATTAAGCAGATTAGATGGTTTACTGTTGTTTACATTAGGCACCACAAAATACACCAAGATAACCGCAATCAAAGATAAAAATGAGGCGCCTGCTAAACAGTATCGCCAACTTAGATTTTGACCCACTAAGGTAACTAACGGTACGCCCACGATAGTAGCAATGGTTAAGCCCATGAAAATCTTAGACATAAATGTAGCGCGTTTACCTTTGGGTGCGATTTCTGCTGCTAACAATATGGCTGCACCGAAATAGGCTCCGTGCGGTAAGCCACTTAAAAACCGAAATAAAATAAGTTGGTTTAAGGAGTTTGAAAGAGCACTTAACCCATTGCCGATAAACATTAACCCTAAGAAAATCAGCAAGGCTTTACGTTTTTTCATATTGGCAGTGCTTAACATCAGAATAGGAGCTCCTACAACAACGCCGATAGCATAAGCACTAATTGCATGACCTGACTGTGTAGGAGTGACATTAAACGTATCACTGATTAAAGGTAGCATCGGCATCATAGAGAATTCGGTTAAACCCAATATAAAGGTGCCGAGTGCAAGTACTATCATAATACCCACTCGGTTAATGGGCTGTGATGCGTGGCTTGTGGTCATAATTTTCCTTTCTGTTAGCAAGCATTGTGAGTGGATTAATCGACTCATTTAACACCTGCTAAACCTCATTGTTTTATAAAAGTAAATAGTAATTGGAAATGTGACCTTAGTCACCTTAATTTTTAAATGTGTGCTAGAGCGCAGACCACTTAAACTCGCTAGCTGTAAAACTGTTGGAAAAGTAGTCTAATTTTTATTAATCATCACATTTTTTATCTTAAATCAGTAGGGAACCTTTCGTTTTAATCTACACTTAAGGGGTAATTTTTATATTTATAAATGATCTTGGGTTTTACTTTTATCGTATTGTTCTGCCGCGATGGTTCATTTGAGTTTTTTCAAATGTTTATGATAAGTGTAGCCATGAGTTTTATTCACATAGGAGGTGATTAATATGCAGGTGCTGTTTATTTCATTAATGGTTCTGTTTTTATCGAGCAATCTATTTGCACAGGAGAGGGTATTAAAGCTTGGTGTTGTTCCTCAACAATCTGCTTCTAGTTTAGCTAAAGTTTGGTTGCCATTAACTCAGTCTATATCTGAAAAAACCGGTTATAAAATCCGTTTCTCTACCGCTCCCAATATTCCGGAGTTTGAAAGACGAGTCGCGGCCGGTGAGTATGATATTACCTACTTAAACCCTTATCATTATACAGTGTTTAGCCAGTCAAACGGTTTACGCGCCATTGCTCGTCAAAAGGACAAGCGTATTCATGGCATTATGGTGGTGCGGAAAGACAGTGATATTTCTAGTTTATCGATGCTATCAGGCGTTGAAATCGCTTTTCCTGCTCCAGCCGCCTTTGCTGCAACTATTTTACCACAAGCTCACCTCCGTCTAGAAGGTGTTTCATTTATGCCTCAGTACGTTTCATCCCATGATTCCGTTTACAGTGGTGTAGTAAAAGGGTTATTTCTTGCGGGTGGTGGGATTGACCGTACTTTATCAACTTTCCCTAAGGCGCAGTCAGAACAACTAAAAGTAGTATGGCGATCTAAAGGTTATACCCCACACGCTTTTGCTGTTTCTGCTAAATTAAGTGAGGAAGAGACCGAGCGCATCCAAGATGCATTACTGTCGTTGAATGATCAGCAAGAAGGCATGGAAATCTTGACCAGATTAGGTTTCAAAACAGGTCTGATGAAGAGTGAAGACAGTGATTGGGATGATGTTCGTTCCTTAAAAATTGACTTGCTTAAATAATTAGAGAAACGATTTATATGCTGAACTTTAAACTCTCTTTTAAAATGAAAACGATTTTCGGTATTGCTATTATCGAAACGCTTTTTCTTTTTGTTTTAGTCCTTAATAGTCGTTCTATTCTATATGAAACAATTGAGTTAGATATTCAAGATCAAGCGAATAATATTTCAACTTTATTAGCTACAGCCTCTATAGATGCAGTGGTGTCTCAAGATATCGCCACCCTAGATTCTATTTTGAATTCCACTATCGCTACTTCACAAATATTGTATATTCGGATCTTAGGGCTTGATGGTGTGTTAGCTGAGGTTGGCAGTCAGCATTTCTTAAATCAGCCCTTTAAAGAAGACAATTCGATTGTTGATAGTGAAAGTGACGGTACTTATGACGCTTATGCCAATATTATGATCGGTGGCTATCAGTTTGGTCGCGTAGAAATTGGCTTGTCTATCGAAGAGCAACATTCGATCATAAACCAAGCAACAAATCACCTATCTAGCATCGCATTTGTTGAAATGTTATTCGTTGCCTTATTTTCATTGTTACTAGGCCTGGCATTAACCAAACGATTAACTGTGTTGCAGGAAGCAACTTTAAAAGTATCACAGGGGGAAACAGGGTTACAGATTCCCATTGAAGGTAGTGATGAAGTGACGGATGCGGCGAAAGCATTTAATTTGATGTCTAAAAAAATAGGGCAGGTGACACAAAAGTTAAAATCAGATAACTCCCGTATGGATACGGTGATGAATACGGTGACAGATGGTATCTTTATGGTGAGCCTTGAAGGTGATATTCATTCTATGAATCGTTCTGCTTATCAATTATTCGGACTTGAAGAAAGCTTAATAGTGACACAAAGTATTTATGATTTGATTCCTGAGTTTAATTTGAATGAGGTCATAACTACACAAAACAAGCATATACAAGATGTAGAAGGATTGACCTTAAAAGGGAAACGTGTTGCACTGGAAATACATTGTAATCAGATGGAGTTCGATAATCAGCAATACATTGTCGGTGTTATTCGCGATAAGACTGAGATCAATCGGCTTCAATATGAGCTTCAGGCTGTGTTTAATCTGAGTCCGAATGGCTTTATGATATTAGCTAACGATTTAAATATCTCCTATGTTAATCCTGCTTTTTATTCGATGTTTTCTATCGCACCTGAACGTTGTGAATTAGGTGGAAATAATTGGGCTTGTTTCACTGATTTCATAGAAGACTCTATTGATGATGAACACCACCAAAATTTGTCAATATTGGAAGAGTTATTAACTGAAAATGTTTTATATTTAAAGTCTCCAATTGAAAAAGTGTTAACCATTTCCCGTCGAAAAATTGATATAGCAGATCCCGACTCCTCGGACATTCTTTTCTTTGTCGATATTACGCATTTAACCATTGTAGATAAAATGAAAAGTGAATTTTTATCTACAGCCGCCCATGAGTTACGCACTCCTTTAGCCAGTATTTGTGGTTTTTCTGAACTATTGTTATTACGAGAATATGACAAAAGTGCGGCGGCCGAAATGCATAAAATCATTCATCGTCAATCACTCAATTTGAAACATTTATTAGATGAGTTATTAGATTTATCTCGCATCGAGGCAAGAGCTGGTAAGGGCTTTGATATTTCTATACAGGATATTGAAACTGTTGTTAAACAGTCTTGTGAGGAAGTTGAGGGAGCCTTTAAAGGGCGTAAAGCGATGATTTATCCTGCTGTTGCATGGCCAACAACGCTTGCTTTTGATGTCGATAAAATACGTCGAGTATTAAAAAATTTGTTAAGTAATGCATTTAAGTATTCATCTAAAGATATCACCTTACTGACGGATGAAAAGGAAGAACAAGGTAAGGCATTTTTTGGCATCAGTATTATCGATAGAGGCATTGGTATGACACCGCAACAGTTGTCACGTTTGGGTGAGCGTTTTTATCGAGCTGATGATTCCGGTTCAACCCCTGGTAGTGGTTTAGGAGTTTCATTAGTCAATGAAATTGTGTCTATTCATGGTGGGAAGACTGAATATAGCAGTGAAAGTGGGCAGGGTATGACGGCAACGTTTTGGTTACCACTGACTGTTAATAAATTTATTAAGGAGTAAATAATGAATAAAAAAAGAGTACTTATCGTTGATGATCAAGGTGAATTACGAAAGCTAGTACGCATGACATTAGAGTTTGGCGGCTATGAACTTCATGAAGCGGGGTACGGTGAACGCGCATTGGAGCTAGCGACAGTTATTAAACCAGATTTGGTTATTTTAGATGTCATGATGCCTGGTGAGATTGATGGTTATCAAGTCTGTGAGCAACTAAAAAAGGGGACATTTGAGAAGGTGCCCTACGTGATTTTATTAACGGCTAAAGGTCAAGCTTCAGATTTACAAGAAGGTGATCGAGTCGGTGCAGATGATTATTTAATTAAACCTTTTAGCCCTTTACAACTAATTGATACTGTTAAATTAGCTTTGCAGTAATGGCGTGTTCACTTGATTATAGGAGGACTTATGTCTGTTAAAAATAGCATTGATACTAGTGTTGACTCATTAGTCAATAAACTGGATTTTACTTTCTCTTCGCTTGAGCCATATCAGCATGCCTTGAGTACTTTAAAAGCTGAAAATGCGGCATTACAATCACAGTTATTTCGCTATGCGGAGGACTTTCAAAAGCTCTTAAGTGATCGTGATTCAGTAGCAGAAAGTAAAAATGAGAAAAATGCTGCCTATCAACAATTAGAAAGGTTCAATCAAGACTTTATGACTCTATTAGCGGAGAAGGAGAAATCTTATCGTGCATTAGAATCATCACATTTGGATACCATCAGACGATTAGCCACTGCTGCCGAATTCAAAGATGATGATACAGGTGTCCATATTGTAAGAATGAGTCGTTTCTCTGCGATGATTGCTGATGCTTATGGTCAGGATAATGAGTATTGTAATTTACTTGAACAAGCCAGCCCAATGCATGATATCGGTAAGATCGGCGTACCTGATAGTATTCTTAAAAAATCAGGGCAGTTAACGCATGAAGAGTGGAAGGTTATGCGTAAGCACCCAGAATACGGTGCCAATATACTCAGTGGCTCCGACGTCCCCGTTTTAAAAATGGCAGAAGAGGTGGCGCTTGCACATCATGAAAAATATGATGGTTCCGGTTATCCTGCACAACTTAAAGGAGAAGAAATCCCATTAAGTGGGCGAATTGTTGCTTTAGCTGACTTTTTTGATGCTTTGACCATGGATAGATGTTACCGCCCAGCTTTTTCCGATCAAAAAGCATTAGCTATGGTCGAAGAAGGAAAAGGAACGCATTTTGATCCGGAAGTGGTTGATGCCTTTTTCTCTGTGAGCGATAAAATTATAGCTGAGCGTGAGAGAATTAATGCAGCGAATAATGCAAGTTGAATAGGGTATTGATGGCAATAATTTAAGGTTATATTGAACGAGTATTGATACCAAATAGATTCTAATCGTACTCATTTAATGACATTATTGGATGATTTTTTGTTTATTAATACGGTGTGGTCATGAGTGATTTCTTTAATCGACTCATGATAATGGATGTGGTTATTGCTGTGGTCATTGCTATGGTTATCGACCGATAATTTGATTCTGAAAGTGTATTGTTCTTTTCTTGAATACTTTATCGACCAGTAACATACCTATAGACATACTTAATGTAAATAATAGTATTGTTAAAGATCCTGTCCCTAAATTAGTGAGCGCTGGACCAGGGCATAATCCTGCTAACCCCCAACCTATACCAAATAACATTGCGCCTATTACAAGTTTACTATCAATATTTGTATTGGTTGAGAAGCTTATTTTATCGCCACTCAACGCAAGGTTTCGTTGTTTAATGAATATATGATAGCAAGGTGTAAAGACCAGTAAGGCTCCTAATATAACAAAGGCTAAGCTTGGATCCCATTGTCCCGTGACATCTAAAAAACCAATCACTTTAGTTGAATCAATCATATTGGATATTATCATTCCAGTGCCAAATAGTAGACCTGAAATGAATGCCGACAGTAATGTTAACATGGCTAATTCTCCCTATTAACGGAACAAGACTACAAGCATCGCGCTACCAATAAAGATACAGGTAGCTAAGATAGAGCGTTTTGATAAGCGGGCAATGCCTATAATGCCATGTCCACTTGTACAACCATTACCCAGTCGCGTCCCTATACCTACGAATAAACCGGCGATGATATATAAAGCGATAGATGGCGAAGTTAACGCAGAGGATGCATTAGGTGAAAAAATAAAGAAACTGAGCACCATGCCGCCAATAAAAAGTAGACGCCATAAAAAGTCTCTTTTGCGTGGTTGTAAAAGGCCGCTAAAAATACCACTAATACCGGCGACTTTGCCTGAGAATAGCAGTAAAATGACTGCTGAAGTTCCTAGCAATGCACCGCCTGCTAGCACAGACCAGGGGGTAAAATTGTCCATAACTGACCTCTATCTTTTGTTTTAGTATTAGATAGCAGCGAGTCATCAGTTAGTAGCTGTTATTCAGAGACTAATGTTGGACAAAAAGCTTGTTGCATAGCCTTAAGTATAATATTGACTCTGTCGTCAGCTAACGAATAAAACACTGCTTGCGCTTCTTTTCGAATGCTTACCAATTGATTTTTCCTTAACACGCTTAAATGTTGTGAAAAGGCTGATTGGCTTAATTTTGTATGTTCACGCAGTTCAGCTACGCCCATTTCGCCCTCAGAGAGCAAACATAAAACAACCATGCGGTCTTTGTGAGCCATTACCTTTAGTAATTCACTAGCTTCGACGGCATTTTCATGAATCATTGCTAATTTATCTTGCATATAATCTCCTTTTGATTACTAGGAGTATATTATATTAATCACACTCACTAAGTGATCTATTTACTCGCTAAAATCACTTATCTGCTTTGTTTATCCTATTTGGCATCGCGGCATGTTTACCTAGCCTCAATAAATCAAAACCTATTTCGTTCATGTAGGTAGTTGCTCACTTATCAATATTAGTATCATAACAGTCTAATTTAGCTTGATCTACATTAATAAATGCTAAATTAGATTTTTATTTATTAGGTTTATCTAATTTAAGGGGGTAGTATTTTATCTTAATTATGCATCGGTCGCCATTTTATGACCTAAATACTGTTTAGTTACAGCGTAAAATGGCATTTATCTTCGGAGGTTTTATGTCTAAAAAAATATTAATTGTAGGTGGCGTTGCTGGTGGAGCGTCGGCGGCAGCGAGAGCACGTCGTTTAGATGAGCAAGCAGAGATTATTATTCTAGAGCGTGGTGCTTATATTTCATTTGCTAATTGTGGGTTGCCGTACCACATTGGAGGAGAGATAAAATCAAGAGACGCACTTATTTTACAAACGCCAGAAAGCTTTAAAAGTCGTTTTAATGTTGATATCCGCGTTCAACATGAAGTGCTCTCTATTGATAAACAAGCTAAAACCATAACAATTAAAAATAGAGAGACTAATACTGAGTATGATGAATCTTATGATGCATTGATCTTAAGTCCAGGAGCTAGTCCATTTGTGCCTGATATTGCTGGCATAGATAACCATTTAACGCATCGCCTACGCACTTTGCCAGATATGGATGCAATCATGGCATCTATTGAAATCAATAAACCCAAACATGCCACAGTATGTGGTGGAGGTTTTATTGGTTTGGAAATGGTTGAAGCGCTTCGTCATTGCGGTATTCAAGTGACTTTGGTGGAATTCGCACCACAAGTGATGGGGCCCGTGGATATGGAAATGGCTAATATGCTGCATAATGAGTTAATTGCTCATGATGTCAACTTAGTACTAGGTAAAGCATTACAACAGGTCAAACCTTGTAACGCCAATGATTCCGATTTAACGTTAGTGTTAAATGATCAAACCGAGCTAAACACCAATTTATTAATTATGGCGGTTGGGGTAAAACCTGAAACATCACTAGCAATAACAGCCGATCTTGAAATCGGTTGTTTAGGCGGGATAAAAGTGGATGAATTTATGTGTACCAGTGATTCGTCTATTTATGCGGTTGGTGATGCCGTAGAAACACCTGAATATGTCACTGGTCATGCAATGCTTGCACCATTAGCAGGGCCTGCAAATCGCCAGGGGCGATTAGCGGCGAATGTTATATTTGGAGCAAAGGAAACTTACGCGAGAACACAAGCTACGGCTATTTGTAAAGTGTTTGATCTCGCTGTAGCAAGTACTGGCTTAAATGAAAAAACTTTACAGAAAAAACAGATTCCTTATCAGAAAATTTATGTGCATGCTGCAAATCATGCAGGGTATTACCCTGGCGCACATCCGGTATCCTTGAAGTTATTATTTTCACCTGAGAAGGGACAAATATTAGGTGCGCAAGCGGTCGGAAAAGAGGGCGTTGATAAACGTATTGATGTTATCTCTGTTGCACAACGTGCAGGTATGACGGTATTTGATTTACAAGATCTTGAGTTATGTTATGCGCCACCATTTGGTTCTGCACGAGACGTGGTGAATCAAGCTGGCTTGGTTGCTTCGAATGTAATTAAAGGTGAGGAAGTTGAGTTTCATAGTGATTTTTTAACGTCGTTATCCGATCAACATGTTTTAGTTGATGTACGCGGTGAAGGGGAAGTCGCTAACAGTGGTATGTTACCAAATGCGATTAATATTCCATTGGATCAATTACGTCAATCATTAACACAGTTACCTCAAGACAAGGAGATACTGGTGTATTGTCAAGTGGGGTTACGAGGTCATGTAGCCAGTCGTTTATTGACTAACTTAGGTTATAAGGTGAGAAACTTAAGTGGTGGTTATAAAACTTACTTATTAGCAAATCAGGTTAACTAATGATTACTTTGCAATAGAGATGTTGAAGCATTGAGTTAAGTGATTAACTCAATGCTTTTTTGTTTAATTATGGTTTTAACTTCTCTTTTGCGGCTTCAACTTTTGCAAAATCTAATCCCAACTCATCAGTTGCTTCTTTAATCAGCGCTGGGTTTTCCATAATAGTAGCCATTAATTGTTTTAATTGCTCTGGTGGAATACCTAATTGTTGGATTAGACCTAATGCCATCATTGGATTATCAGTCAGTGCTTCAAATAATGAGGCGATTTTCTGATCGCTAACATTATGTTCTTTTAGGATAGCTAAAATTGGATTCATAAAAGACCTTATCTTGTTGTTTGTTAAGTAATCGTAAATACACTTATTTACTGTGGTGGTTATCATATAACTTTCCATCGATTTCAGTACATAGGGATTTAACAAAAATCAATTAAAAATCTGACAAATAGAATGGTTTTGACTGGCTAAATTGAGATAAACATGGGTTAGGATATAAATTGTACGTTAAAACCACTAAACTATTTGATTTCATACTTTTTGTACTACCATCTTTATAGCTCACAATTCTTTATTTTATGCTTTTATTTTTATTTTTTATAATATAAATTCAAGGATAAATCTGTCATTCTTGTTTGATATCAATTGTTAGCAAAATTTATATATACATACTTACAAGTCAAAGTGAACTTGTCTTTATGTGGTTTACTAAAATAAAAATAATAATATTAATCATTTTAATTTAGGTGGGATATGTCTTCTTATGTAGCACGGCAGCCAATTGTAGACAGGGATAAGCAAACTGTCGCGTTTGAATTATTATACCGAGATGGTGAAGAGAACTCTTTTCCAGATGTGAGCGCGGATTACGCCACTAAAAGCATATTAGTGAACCAAATTTTAGTCCACCAAAAGCGTATCTTGGATGGTAAAACAGGCTTTGTAAACTTTGGTTACGATAGTTTATTAGATCGTTTACCATTTGATTTTTCTTATAAAAACTACGTTATCGAAATATTAGAGAATTGCCCACCTAGTGATGAACTTTTTCAAATTGTCGTTGAGCTTAAAGAGAAAGGTTACACAGTCGCATTAGATGACTTTGTGCCCAGTAAAGAGTGGCTGAAATTCTATCCCTACATCGATATTATTAAATTCGATATTACTACTTACCCCTTGGATAAGGCGGGCATATATCTAAAAAAATTAGCGGGTTTGGACATTAAATTCTTAGCTGAAAGAGTGGAAACCTATGAAGAGTTTAATCAGGCCAAGGAGTGTGGTTTTGAATTATTTCAGGGTTATTTTTTTAGTAAACCAGAAGTAGTTCAGAGTAAAATATTAGATTCTAGTGTGAGTGCTAAAATTCAATTGTCCGTTGCTGTTTCTCAAGAGGAGTTAGATTTTGTCCAAATAGAAAATATCATTGCCAGTAATCCAGGCCTCTCCTTTAAATTATTGAGTTTTGTGAATGAATATTCGATGCTAAAAGCACCGATAAAATCATTACAGCAAGCTTTGCTTTATCTTGGTGAAGATAGGGTACGTAAATTTATTACCTTTGCTGTGATTAAAACGCTTAACTCTGATAAACCCTCTATTCTCAGTAATATGTCTTTACAGCGAGCTAAATTCTTTGAGTTATTATTATGCGCAATAGGATTAGAAGATAAAAAAGAGTTAGGTTATTTGTGCGGCATGTTATCTATTATTGATGCATTATTAGATGCTGACATGGCGGCTATTTTAACACCCTTAAATATTAACCAAGAGATAAAAGATGCATTATTAGGTAAGCAGGGGGACTTAAATAACCTGATTAAACTCGCTGCTGCCGTTGAAGTCTCTGATTGGAAAAAAGTCGATGAGCTAACGAGTGCAATGGGCATCACCGAGGAAGAAGTGATTAATGCTTCTGTCCAATCCACCTTATGGGCAGATGAAATTTCTGCCTGATCTTTACTCCTGTTTAGTGCGTTTTTCAACCTGATTCATCAAATCTCTGTTAACTGATTGATTAAATGTTCATGTTTGATATTGTTGTTGGGCTTTACTTGAAGCACTGTAGTCAACTATCCACCGTAAATATGGAATGATTGTACTTAACATGATGTTAAGACGATGGTATTTGTAGGTTTTTTAATTTAACTAAAATTAATGGAGATTTTCATGAAAGTGCTATCAGGACTTGCATTCTTCCTCACTTTTTTATCACCAAATGTATGGGCGCAATGGGATCTATCCAATGACAGCTCCAGGTTGAATTTTGTGACAGTAAAAAGCTTGAAAATAGGCGAAGTTCATCGCTTTGAACATTTAACCGGTTCAATTAGTGATACTGGTCAAGTGACTTTAAATATCGATTTAAATAGTGTTGAAACCAATATTGGTATTCGTAATGAGCGAATCAAAAAGCAGTTGTTTGAAACCGATAATTTTTTGCAAGCAACGGCCAGTGGATTTATCAATGTAAATAAGGTCGCGAGACTTGAAGTTGGCGATACTTACACGGAATCCGTCCAGCTCACATTATCTTTCCATGGTATTGCTCATAAAGTGACTAATGATGTGCAGGTAACTAAATTAAAAGATGATAAATTATCAGTCACTTCATTAATGCCATTGGTGATTAATGCCAGTAATTATGGGCTAACTGAAGGTGTTGAAAAATTAAGAGCACTGGCTGGATTACCCTCCATAAGTGATGCAGTACCTGTCACGTTTAGCTTGATCTTCAACCCTTGAAAAGATCACTTGTCTATTACATCCATTACTTGGAACTATTAATCTAAGCAAATGGATGTAATGATAGTTGGGTAATACCAATCATAGTAAGTAACTGATCTATTTTACTTGTTAAAACAACTTATTTTTTCGTTGTAAGTTTCGTATAGGGAACAACCATTTACATCAACTTACGCCTCAAACTAAGCCATTTTTCCGGCGCAAAATTTAGATCAGTTATTTAATACAATTGGTATAA